>JAYULN010000506.1:0-9451 GCA_043763525.1 Hymenobacter sp. | reverse complement strand
CTGGACCTGGACCCGCAGAACCACCGCGACATGACCCACAAAATCCTGCTCACGATTTTTGCCATGCTGGCCGAGTTGGAGCGCGACTTCGTGTCCGAGCGCACCAAAGAGAGACTGCGGGCGCGGCGCGAGCAGGGCGTCGTGCTGGGCAAGCCCAAGGGCGTGGTGCAGCCGTCGATGTACGATGCCGACCGCAAGCGCATCCTGCACCTGCACGCGCTGGGCGCGCCGCTGGCCACCATCGTCGATATGCACCTGAAGTACGGCAAGTACCTCTCGCTGAAAAACTACCTGGCCAAACTGCAGCGGCAGCCGAGCCGAAACGCTACCCCCTAACCGGTCGAGTCGGAGGTTTTACCCTATTTGTTTAACAACACCCAAAGGTCGGAACGCCCCGTTTTTATGCCCCAATTTTAGTGGGGTAGAGTGCTTTTGTACCAAACTTTTAACCAAGGCCAACAGTGGCAACAAACGGAAGGAGAGCCTCCATCGGACGAGGTGGCGCGGCTCTCGCCCTTGCTGCATGAGCACGTCAACATGCTGGGTCGCTACGATTTTACCTTGCCGGAACGCATTGCCGCTGGCGAGTTGCGGCCGCTGCGTAACCCCAGTAGCTGGGATGAGCAACCGGCCGAAATTCCTTAGCGGGGTTTTCTGTTCTTACTCTAGTGCAACCCCTAATTGCGGTGTGGATAACTTGCCATCTGGCAGTAATAATACTGTCAATTTACCAAAACAACGCCGCATCCGATGAAAAAGTTGTCGAGGGGAGCCGTCTATTTCCGTTGGTGTGCGAAGTCAATGAGAATGCAGTTGCCCGAACCTCAGTTTTCTTAGAACCTTTGACCAAGCCAGTACTTGCTATGCTACTGGCGTTGGGCGTACTCGGCGGTTGTTTTACACTCTGCTGTTACGCACTGATTGCGCCTATGCTTCAGCAAGAGACTTCAGCTGCTTCAGCAAAGGCCCTTTCCAAGCAATCCGTCAAGGTGGTGTGTAACAGCACTTACACTGTCAGTTGCTATGATATGGTGTGATTAGCTGAACGGTCTGCGTTTACTAAAAGAAAGGTTTTGTCCGTTAAAGCTGCTTTCGTCAGACATAGATTGACCCTATGAGCCAGGAATGTACCCGTGCTGTTAGGAAGTGCCGACTGACGGACAAAACCTGTTAGTTAGAAGATAATCTTTGTATGATAGTATAAAATAGAAGAAAAGTGCAATCACTTTTTTTTGCTATTTTGTGCCTCCCTTTTTGTTGTTTTTCCTGATTTCCTTAGCCGCAGTGGCACAAAACCACCACTCTAAAAGCTAATTTTTTTTCGAAACAACAAGTTTGTGAATCTTTTTGGTATTTACTCTATTTGCAGGGTGTCATAAGTATTTAATAAACAGGTTTTTGTGACACTTTTAAAACAGGTTTTGTCCGCTAACTAACAGGTTTTGTCCGCTAACTAACAGGTTTTGTCCGCTAACTAACAGGTTTTGTCCGTCCAATTAACAGGTTTTGTCCGTCAATTAACAGGTACCGATTTTTTACAGTTAATTTGGCTTTTCGTCTCTATCTTTGGTCTCCTACCGCACCCCACTTTATGCCTACCATTCCACAGCCTAGTCAGAAAGCGGCCCCTGCTTCCCAAGCCACTGCCGTGGTAATCGTACCACCGGGCAACCCGGTTGAAATCAGGCAAAGTAACGCCATTACCACGGCCCGGTATGACATGACGGCGTTGGAGATGGACATCATCTTTGCCCTGCTCTCGCGGCTGAACAAAGATGACAAGCCAGGGACCATGTACCGCCTGCGCGTGCAGGAACTGGAGCAGCTGACCGGGCGGGAATGGAATTACCACCGGCTCGGGCCAGCGGTCGAAGCCCTGGTGGGCCGATGCTACCACATTGAGGATGGCAACTCGTGGCTAAAGGTCACAATGCTGGCCTCGGCTGAGTATATCAAAGGGCACGGGGTTATCGAGCTGGAGATATCGGAGAAGCTGAGGCCCTACCTCATCGACTTAAAAAACAACTTTACCAGCTACCGCCTGCAATCCGTGCTCAGCTTGACTAGCAAGTACGCCAAGCGCGTCTATGAGCTGGCCTCGCAGTGGAAGGACATTGGGGCCACCAGAACGTATTCCCTGGATGAGTTCAAGTACATGCTCAGCCTAAAAGACCCGACGGGCAAAGAACCGGAACAGTACTTGCAGATTTCCAACCTGAAAAAGTTCGTACTGGATATTGCTGTGGAGCAAATCAATGAGCACACAGATTTAACCATTTCCTATAAGCTGAATAAGGTCGGGCGCTCCTTCCAGAGTGTTTGCTTTTACGTCGTTCGGCAGCAGCCGCAGCAGTTGCCGATTCCCTTTGAACTGAGTGCCGAGGATGCCCGAAAACAAACAGCGCGTAAAAATCTGGAAGACCTGGGAATCAAGGACCCGGCGCTGGTCAAGCACATCCTCTCGACGGAGACGGTGCTAGTAGAACTGTTCGCGTTTATGTACAAGTACAAAACCGGCAAAATCAAAGCAACGAGCAACGCGGGGGGGCTTTTCCTCAAAATCTGCGGCTTGGCGGGCAAAAGGACTGTAGCCTAATTGGGCTCCTCTCAGAAAAAGGAAGAAATAGTACGTTAAGGTTCCGAAAACGCCCTTTAAATCGTGGTTTTACGTGTTGCAAGCCACCGTTTGCAACCGTTTGCAACTTGTAAAAGCGCTTAGCCTCATTTAAATCACCGTTTCGGTGGACTGAAAAAATGATTTGCCTAGTTGCCCCACCTGCCCTTTAGGCGGGTGGGATGGTATCAAACAGGTCCTGTTGGGCCAGAGCACAAACGGGGTATCCACTAGCCTCTTTATCTTTCCTCCTCTTGTTTCCTGCCCAATAATGCTTATGCGGCAAAGTTAGTTAGGTTAACACGGGAGGCGGGGCCGTACTTTTGAGGATGAATTATCTGGCCCTGCGCGAGCGGCCAGCGCAGTTTTTGGCCTTGACCAGCCTGCATCCGGCCGAATTTGACGACCTGCTCACCGCGTTTGCGCCCTTTTGGGAGCGCTACCACCGCTACCACACGCTCGACGGCGACCGGCGCAAAATTCCGGCGCACCGGGAGCGAGCCAACGCCACCTTGGCGGGCCCCGATACGAAGCTTTTTTTCTTGCTTACCTACTTAAAAACCAAATTCTTGCAAGAACACCAGGCGGCCAGTTTTGGCCTTTCGCAAACACGCGTCAGCCGCTTGGCGGGGCCCTTGCTGGAGGGGCTTAACCAAGCGTTGGCAGCCCGGCACGTGCTGCCCGTGCGCGACGGGGCGCAACGGGCCCAGCGCCTGGCCGACCACCCCGACAAGGTCTTCACCTACGACGGGGTGGAACGCGGTATTCCGCGCAACGCGGATTGGGAAGGGCAAAAAGAAGAATACAGTGCTAAAAAAAAGACATGGCCGGACCAACAACACCTTGTGCGACGACACGCAGTACCGGCACTACCTTTCACCCACCGAATCGGGGCGGGTCCACGACAAAAAAGTAGCCGACGACG
This sequence comes from Hymenobacter sp., assembly GCA_043763525.1. Lineage (GTDB taxonomy): Bacteria > Bacteroidota > Bacteroidia > Cytophagales > Hymenobacteraceae > Hymenobacter. The sequence continues at coordinate 5,912 of JAYULN010000506.1, read as the reverse complement.
ACCCGCTACACTTGCCGCCGGGCAGCGTGTTGCGCCAGGATTTGGGCTTTCTGGGCCATCGCCCGCCGGGGGTGCTGGTCGAAATGCCGCACAAAAAAACGCCCAAAGGCGAACTAACTTTTTCGCAACTGCTTTACAAACAGATGCTAAGCCCGATGCGGGTGGTCATCGAACACGTCCACAGCGGCATTAAGCGCCTGGGCATGGTCGGCGGCAAGGTGCGGGTACGCGGCGACTGGTTCCGCGACACCGTCCTGGTCATGGCCTGCGGGCTACACAACCTGCGCGTCCGCAGCCCGCACCGGGCGTACCTCGCACACGCACGTGCGAAACCCGACAATGTTTCCGCATGAGCTTTAGTACTTTTGAACTGATAATATTTTTATTTATTCGCTATTTCGCTACCTCACCACTTCGCTACCTCACCACTTCGCTACCTCACCACTTCGCTACCTCACCACTTCGCTACCTCACCACTCCGCTACCTCACCACTCCGCTACCTCACCACTCCGCTACTTAGCTACTTGGCTACTTCGCTACTTTTTATTTTAGAATTTATTTCGCTACCTCACCACTTCGCTACTTCGCTACTTTTTGCCTACATTTGCTCACCTTCTGGTCTGCCCAACCGGCGGCATTCATTCTAACCCCAACCAGTGAAAATCCGTGACTAAAACAATCAGCTTTGCCACCCAAAAGGGTGGCTCCGGTAAATCTACTCTGCTGCTCGTACTGGCCGCTCCGCTGGCTACCGAGTACGGCCTGAAAATCGCGGTCCTCGACTGTGACTATCAGCAAAGCATTGTCAAGACGCGGGAACAGCTCGACGCCCACAACCTGGCCAACCTTCAGAAAACCGACCCTACCGCCAAGTACCCCTACGAGGTGTTTCCGCTGGCCCTAAATAAGGTTTTTGATTTCATCGACAACCCCGATAACCAGGACTACGACCTAATTATCATCGACGTACCCGGCCGGGCCGACGGAGACGATGTTTTTAATGCCCTCACGGCCTGCGACGTGGTGATGGTACCTCTGGTGTCGGATTATTTAGACCGGGCCAGCACGGCGGAATTTATGGGCATCCTCGAAGCTATCAAGCAATCCGCGGACGAGGCTCATTTGGATTTCCAATATTTCGGCCTGCCGACCAAGCGCGTAGCCGGCCGGCGCGAAGAAAAAGACATGGACGACTACATTGATGGGCTGGGCCTCTCGCGCTTTGATTCCTACCTAGGGGAGCGCACCGCCTATAAGCGGGCCTCGACCCTGTATAGCCTGCTGAATCCCACGTTCCGCAACTATGCGGGCGGCGGTAAAGAAACCGATGCTGAAATCCGGCGCGTCTGTGATGAGCTGGTGGAACGCCTGGACCTGCCCAAGCGGAAAGGGGACGCGGCCACTGCTCCGGCTGTGAAACTCAGCGAAACGGCCGATACTTCCACCACTGCAACCAAAGCCAAATAATGGGAATCGAAAAACCAATCATCCCCCGGCGTGAGCGCATCCACGTTTCAGCCGAACGACGGGACCAAGCGCGGGCTGGCATGGGTGGGGAGCAAATTAAGAACGCCTCAGCAGTTACTCCTGAGCCTGCGGTTCCCGTAGCGCCTGAAGCGGCGGCAGCGCCTGCACCACTACCAGAACCACCGTCAGCCCCTGGGCTAGCGGCTACACCGGAGCCAAGGCCAACGGCCGCGCCTGCCCCAATTGCCGCACCTGTGCCCACAAGCCAACTAGCCCCCGCACCGCTGGCGGTAGCGTCGCCGGCTGTAGTGGCGAAGCCCACGGCGGCCATGGGCGCGAAGCGTGGCCGGGGTCGCCCTGCGGCTGCCCCGGATGCGGAAACGATGGAGCCGGAGCGGTCGGTAAAAATCCCCGAATCTATCTGGGAGGATATTCGCCTGAGCCTGGTGCTACTCCCAAAAGCAGCAGATACCCCGGCCAACATCAAGGCGTACCTGGTGGCCGCGCATCGGGCTTACGATGCGCAGCTCCGCAAGCAGGGTAAGCTACCGGCTGTAAAATAGCGTAATTTGCCGTACTGGTAGCCAATCCATTTTACGCCCCTAGATTCCGCTCTTCCCGAGCGCAATACTTGGCTTGCGCTCCCCTGGGTGTTCGCATTTGATTCGGTTCATCGAATTCGGGCATTGAGTCCCTCACGTCCGAAACAACTACCTAGAAATCACCTGTAGCGCCCATGAGCAGACAGGGCATTGACCAGTGCCTGGGTCGGGTGTGCAAACCGGTCGTAGCCCCAGACCAGCGCCGCGTCGAGCTGTCGTTTCGGTGGCTTGCCTTTCGGGCTAAGCATTCAGGGTGAGCAGATTCCACTTCCCGTGTTGGTATCGGAGCCGGGTAACGGACGCGAAGTCGACCTGCAACTGAAACGCGTTCCGGAGCGGAATTTCCAGGCAATGGCACACCAGCGCCCGAATGGTGCCGCCGTGGGTGAACACCAGCGCGGGCCCGGCGGTGGGAGCAGCAGCGAGCTCGGCCAGAAAGGCCGCGGCCCGCTGCCGCACGTCCCCAAAGGTTTCGCCGCCGGGCGGGGCCAGGGTCACGTAGTCGGCCATCCAGGGGGCCGTTTCGGTGGGGGGCAAGTCGTTCCAGGCACGATTTTCCCAGGCACCGAAGTGCATTTCGCGCAGGCGCTCGTCGGGGGTGATGTCGGGTGCAAACTCGGCGGCCAGGGCCAGGCAGCGGGCGGCGGGGCTGCTGAAGGTCCGGCAACCCGCTGCCAGGCCGGGCGGCAGCTTGGCGTGCAGCCGCGCGGCCTCGGCGGCGAAGGTCTCGGCCAGGGGCACGTCGTGGTGGCCGTAGCACAGGCCCGCCGCTTGCACGGCGGTGTGGCGAATTAAATAAAGCTCCATGCGCTTAGAATGAGTAAAAACAGGTAAACCACCACCTCCGCCACCTGCTGAACCGCCCCCAGGCAATCGCCGGTGTAGCCCCCAATCCAGCGCTGAAAGTAGCGAGCCAGCGCGGTTTGCACGAGGCCCAAGGGCACGAACACCCACAACAGCACCGGGCACCGCAGCCAGCCCGCATACCCCAGCAGCGGCAGGGCTCCGAGCAGCAGGCCGGCCGCCAGCTCCGCCCGGCTGATTTTTTTGGCCACCGGCCTGGCTTTGCTGTCCTCGTTTTCGCGGGCGTACTCGTGGGTAAAAATGCAGGCGAGGGCCGTGGCGCGGCTCAGCGGGTGCCCGACCAGCAGGGCCGCGCCAACCCCGGCGGCCGGCAGCCCCCGCAGGGCCGCGAGCTTGAGGCCCAGCAGCAGCCCCAGGCCCACCGCGCCGTACGTGCCCAGCCGGCTATCCTTCATGATTTCCAGGATTTTGAGCCTGGTCCAGCCGCCCCCAAACCCGTCGCAGGCATCGGCGAAGCCATCCTCGTGGAAAGCCCCGGTGAGTAGCACGCTAGCCCCTAAGCTCAACAGCAGGGCCACCCCGTCGTTCCGAAACAGCCACTGCCCGCTCACATACACGGCCGCTGCCACGCCGCCCACCAGCCAGCCGACCACCGGAAAGTACACCGTGGCCTTGTTCAACAAGTTGTCGGAATGGCCCACCCAGGCCGGCACCGGCAGGCGGGTGTAAAACTGCACTGCCGTTAGCAGCAGGCGCAGGTGGTGGCGCGGCCAGGAATCCATGGGCAGAGAACGGGGTTACGCGCCGGCGGCATCGCTGATGCCGGCGCTTTCAAAAGAAGCCATCTCGTTGAAGAAACCGGCGGCGGCCCGCACCAGCGGGTACGCCAGCGCGCAGCCCGTGCCTTCGCCCAGGCGCAGGCCCAGGCGCAGCAGGGGCTGCCCGCCCAACTCGGCCAGCAGCAGCCGGTGCCCCTGCTCCTCCGATTCGTGGCAGAATACGCAGTAGGATAACAGCGCCGGAGCCAGGCGGGCGGCCACCAGCAACGCCGCCGAAGCAATGAAGCCGTCAATCAACAGCAGCATCCGGTGTTCGGCGGCCCGCAACAGGGCCCCGCACATCTGCGCGATTTCGAAGCCGCCGAAGGTGGCCAGCACCGCCAGCGGCTCCGAGCCGACCTGCGGGTGCGCCGCCACGGCTGTGGCGAGGGTGGTGAGCTTATGGGCCAATCCCGCCGCGTCGAGGCCGGTGCCGCGGCCCACGCATTCGCCCAGCGGCCGGCCCGTGAGCTTATGCATGAGCACCGCCGCCGAGGACGTATTGCCAATGCCCATCTCGCCCACGCCCAGTACGTTGCACCTGCCGGCCTGTAGCTCATCCACCAGCCGCGCGCCCCGTTGCAGCGCATCGGTGCATTGCGCCGCGCTCATGGCCGGCTCGTGGGCAAAGTTGCGGGTACCCCCGGCAATTTTTTCGTCGCGCACGGCGGGCAGGTCCGCGAAGGAGCCGCGCACGCCGGCATCCACAATGGTCAGGTCCAGGCCATTATAGCGGCAAAACACGTTGATGGCCGCGCCGCCCGCCGCGAAGTTGCGCACCATCTGGTGGGTAACCTCGGGCGGATACTGGCTCACGCCGGATTGGGCAATGCCGTGGTCGGCGGCGAACACCAGCACGTGGGGCCGGCGCAGCTGTGGTGTCAGAGTTTGCTGCACCAGGGCAATGCGGTGGGCCAGGTCCTCGAGTTGCCCCAGCGCCCCCAACGGCTTGGTTTTGGTGGCTATTTTATGGGCAATGGCGGCCGTCAGCTCCGCATCGGGGCGGGTAATGTTCCAGGTCATCACGCGGTGGGTGCCTCGGTGGTGGGCACGTCCCCGGCTCTCTTAAAGCGCTTGTAAAGAAAGAGCTGCCATTTCTCCTCGGCGACCCCGGCCTGGTCCATCTCGGCGCGGGCCAGGGTGAAAAACAGGTCCGACAGCCGGTTGATATAGGCGGGAATGACGGGATTGACGGCATCGGTGGCCATCAGGCTAACCAACCGGCGCTCGCCGCGGCGCATCTGGGTGCGCACCACGTGGCACAGGGCCGATATTTCGTTGCCGCCGGGCAGCAGGAAATAATCCGAGGGCGACGTCATCTGGCCTTCCAGCTCGTCAATCCACTCCTCGCACATTTGCGCGCCTGCGGCCGGCATGGGATTGGGGTTGATTTTCTTGGCATCGGAAGGCCGCGCCAGGTGCGACATCATGTCCATCAAATCCTTCTGGATGGTGTGCAGCCGGGGCTGCCAGGCGTGCTCGTTGCCCAGCTTCACCCGCAGCAGGCCCAGGGTGGAGTTGGCCTCGTCGAGGTCGCCCATGCATTCCACGCGCACATCGTCCTTGGGCACGCGCGAGCCGCCGAAGAGGCCCGTGGTGCCGGCATCGCCTTTTTTGGTGTAGATTTTCATGGATTAGGGGTGTTTAAGAGGAACATTATTTGACCACCAGCGGCAGCCCCGACACCATAAAGATGGCGCGGTCGGCCCGCTGGGCAATGTGCTGGTTGAGCCAGCCCTGCAGGTCCGCAAACTTGCGGCCCGCCTCGGTGGGGGCGTGCAGGCCCATGCCGATTTCGTTGGATATAACCAGCAGCGTGCAGTCCTGCCGCATCAGCTTATCGAACTCGGCCTGCGCGTGCCGCAAGGTCGCTTCCACCGCGTAGTCCGCGTCGGCGAAGAAGTTGGTGAGCCAGAGCGTCACGCAGTCCAGCACCACGGTGCGGCCGGTCAGGTCGAGGCGGCTCAGGTACTTTTCTTCCTCCAGGGTGGTCCAGCGGGCATCGCGGTCGGCCACGTGCCGGGCAATGCGCTGGCGGTGGTCATCGTCCCAGGCCCGCGACGTGGCCAGGTACACGGGGTTGGGGCTGAGTTGCAGGGCCAGGTCCTGGGCGTAGCGGCTTTTGCCCGAGCGCTGCCCGCCGGAAATGTAGTACAGCATGGCTAGAACGTGCGTGTAGCGGCCCGCCACGTTGCGCCTGGGCAGGCTTCGAAGAAGGGG
>JAYULN010000505.1:0-1480 GCA_043763525.1 Hymenobacter sp. | reverse complement strand
TGGTAGTCGACGACCAAATCGTCCCATTTCATGGGCGTTTTAACCAGGCTGGCCGGGAAGTCGGGGCTGAAATTGGGCTTGCTGAACTCGCCGGTGGTGAGGTAGGCAATGTAATCGGGCGTGAGCCCCAGGGGGCCACTCAAAGCGGGTTCTTCGGCCTCGGCCACCCCCAGACGCAAAATGTTTTTGTGAAAAAGCGGCGACTCGTGCAACAAGTACGTTTGCATTTCGATGCGATGTTCCAGGTCGTTGCCCGCGATTAAAAAAAGCGCAGTTTCGCCGGTTGGCAGAAACCCGCTGTGGTTTTTCCCCTGAATTCCTCCAAATTCGGTGTAGCCCCTTTGCGTGCTCTCGCAGCGCAGGAAAAAATAATCGAGCAGGGCCGGCTGCACGTGGGGGGCCAGCGTTAAAATTAACACCAGCCGGTCGTTGCTGGTGAGGCCCTGCTCGCGCACGAGTTGGGCGTACGGCGAAAGGTCTTCATCCAGTTCCGGAATAACTATTTCTTCAGTGCCCTCTTCGGCCTCTAATAGCTGCTCCAAACGCATTTCAATTACACTTCTTAACCAAGCCAGCTCGGTGGTAATCGTTTGACTGTTCGTAGCAATTGCTGACAAGGCCATAATAGTGATGCAAGAAGCGCTGAAGATACTGGTAGAGACGGTTCAAAAGTACGCAGCTGGCTCTGGACGACATGCATTGGTATTCATCACGAAGTAATTTGCAGTAAGGTAGCAAGGAGGCGAACCCCGTACCCCTACTGTGCGATGAGTACAATTCGGTTCTGCCGTCTAGCTTGTTTAAAAAAGGTTGGGCCAAGAAGCTTGGCTAAAAGAAAGCGCTGATTAACGCAGATAGGACTTACGCAAAAGTCAGTGTTGGCTAGCTCAATTCATGACGCACATACTCGTCCAGAAAGCCTTGTTTAAGTTGGTGAACCGTTTGTTTGATTTGGTAGGCGGCTTGTTTGAGACGGGCCCAGGCCCGCACGGCCAAGGCCATGTGGTTGCGCTGGCTGCGGGCCAGCAGGCACTGGCAAGCCTGCACGCCAGTGAGTTGCTTTAGTTCGCGGTGAAACAGCTCAACCGTCCAGCGGCCGCTGCTTTCATGTTCAGCAGCGACCGTGTCAGTGGGCTCCACCTCATTGGTCAGGAGGTAGTCCGTCCGATGGGTGAACACCAATGCGCGAAGAAGTTTCAGTTTGCAGTTCTTATGCGTTCCCCACACTTTCAGTATTTTCCCGGATTCCGCTTCCTCGGCCGACCAGTACAGGCAGGCCACGGGCTGGGCGGGCTGCTGGCCTTTGCCATGGATACTTCTCGGGGCTTCTGGAGAAACGGTAAAAGAACCACCGTGTGGCTCTGAACTACTCCTCCCGCATCTATCCAGGGCTTAAGCGTTCAGGGCTTTTTTTCGTCTGTCGACATCTTCACTGAGTGCTTCAATAAGGAACTTATGATCGTGGCCTTCCAGCAACCGG
>JAYULN010000504.1:0-9473 GCA_043763525.1 Hymenobacter sp. | reverse complement strand
TGCTGCTGCTGGTGGGCTATAAGCTGACCCCGCTGGCCCTCTACCGCAAGCAGTGGCGGCTGGGCTGGGCGCAGTTCGGGCCGTTCATCATCACCATCATCGCCGTGCTGTTCACCGACCTGCTGAAGGGCGTAAGCATTGGCCTGGTGCTGGGCTTTTTCTTTATTCTGAAGGATAACGCTAAAGCCGGCTCGCACCTGCGCCGCGATGCTGTGGGCGATGCCGAAGACCCCAGCCACCTGCACCTGCGCCTGTCCGAGCACGTATCGTTCCTCAACAAAGCCAGCATCATAACCACCCTGGAGCAGCTGCCCGCCGGCAGCCGCGTGATTCTCGACGGCACCCGCACCACGGCCATCGACCACGACGTGCTCGAAGCCATCGAAGCTTTCCGGCAGGCGGCTCCGGCTCGGGGCATCGACCTCGAGCTGCGCGGCATTCGCCAGGTGGCGGTGGGCGCACACTAGCCGAATTGCTCGTCCCAACGCACCTTTGCCACCCGGTGGCATGGCCCAAGGGCGGGCCGCAAGCGGAAATTAATGCCGATATTAAGTGCTCAGTCAACAGTAATGAGCAATGAGATTGTTGTCAATATTCTGTTTATCAGTCTGTCAAACCCAAAATCCCTGCCACTCAATTCTGATTACTGCTGTTACGCGGTAGGTTGTAGCGCGAACTTTGTCGTTCGCGTCCCCGCGCCAGTAAAGCCGCCCGAACGGCACGGGGACGCGAACGACACCGTTCGCGCTATACCCCCAGCGGCGCTTTAACCAAGGCCCGGCGTAACACTCACTCAACCGAAATCACCAACAATGAGCAGCGCTAAGAAACCAGCCCTCCCCCCTAAATCGTCCATGTCCGGTATCCAACACATTCTCGAAAACAACCGCCAGTGGGTAGCCACCAAAAACGCCGAAGACCCGGAGTTTTTCCAGCGCCTGGCCAACGGCCAGGCCCCGCGCTACCTTTTCATTGGCTGCTCCGACTCGCGGGTGCCCGCCTCGGGCATCACCGGCACGGGGCCGGGCGAGATGTTCGTGCATCGCAACATCGCCAACCTGGTGGTGCATTCCGATATGAACATGCTGAGCGTGCTGCAATACGCCGTGGAAGTGCTGGGCGTGAAGGACATTCTGGTGGTGGGCCACTACGGCTGCGGCGGCGTGGCGGCGGCGGCCAGCAACAAGCAGTACGGCCTGATTGACAACTGGCTGGTGAACATCCGCGACGTGGTGCGGCTGCACGAAACCGAGGTGCTGCGCATCACCGACGAAACTCAGCGCCTGCGCCGCCTGGTCGAGCTCAACGTCATCGAGCAGGTGCATAACCTGGCCAAAACCAACATTATCCAGAACGCCATGAAGGGCGAAAACCCGCCCCGCCTGCACGGCCTCGTGTACGACGTGGCCGATGGCGTGCTGAAAGACCTGCGCGTGAACGGCGACGGCGTTATCCACGAAATGGACCACATCTACGGCACCGAAGTTCACGAGCCGGAGCCGGACAGTGAGCCGGCCGCCAACGTCCCCGCTCTGGATGCCAACACCTACAAAGGGCCAACGCGGAATCCCGCGCCCAGCGCGGCTCCGAAACCGGCCGCAAGCCTGGCAGAGTAGCCTTTGCCGACAGCAAAAAAGGCCTTCCGCACCGTGCGGAAGGCCTTTTTTGCTGTCTGGTAATTGGAGTAAGTAGCTGTCCGGTCAGACCGCCTTAGGTGGTCGGACCGGTTGTCGTTGTTGCATCATCGGGGTTCCTTCAACCGGTCAGACCGTCCTAGGCGGTCAGACCAGTGCCGGCACCGAATACTTACTTGGCGGCCTGGATTTCGGCCGTGGCCTGGGCTACCAGCTGCTGAACTTCGGCGGCGTGGGGGCGGCTGGCCTGGCTTTTGGCCGTGGTTTGCAGCAGGCCCAACACCGGCTTGTCGGCCCCGAAGCTCTTGTATTTGATGGCGAGGTCTTTCAGGCGGGTAATGCCTTCGGCAATGGCGGCCTGGTCGTCGAGGCGGCCAAGCATGGTGGCCACGGGCTCTATCAGGTTGAACTTAGCCTGGGGCCGGGCGGCATCGAACTTGTCGCGCACGTAGGCCCACTGGGCCTGGGTGCCGCTTTTGGCGTACACCTCGGTCACGGCCTCGGCCAGGGCACCGTGGCTGTCCTGCTCGAATGCCTGGGCACGGGCCAGGGCCTGGGTGGGCTGCACGGCGGCAAAGGCTCGTAGTGCCGCGCCCTGCACTTTGTACGACTGGCTGTTGAGCTGCTGGGAGAAGAATTTTTCGTCCTTTTTGTCTTTCAATTTGGACAGCGCCCCAAGGAGGGACGACAGAACGAACGGGTCTTTCTCGGTGGCGGTCAGCTTGCGTAGGGCGGGCACGGCGGCTTTGGCCACGGCCTTGTCGTCCAGCTTCAGCGCCTCGACGGCGGCCAGGCGGATGTTGTTGAACTTGTCGTTGAGGGCGGCCAGCAGGGTGGCGCGGTTGGCGGTGTTGGCCTGGTCCTTGGCAGCGGCATCCACGGCCTCGCGGCGGTCCACAAACAGGGGCGCGTGGGCGTACTGGAAGGCGTACTCGGCCGCCGATTTATCGTCGGTTTTCAGCCACAAGGTTTTTTTGTTGGCGTCCACGTTCACCAGCTCGGGCTTGGCAGCCAGGGGCATGGTGAAAGTCTGGGTGGCCTCGGTCATGGTTACGGCCTGGTGCTGCACCTTGCCGCCCACGTAGTAGTCGATGGTGAAGGGCAGCTGGAAGGGCTGGCCGGTCTGGGTCTGCTTCACGGTCACGGACTGCACTTTTTTAGCCGCGTCCCAGGCGTAGTCGATGGTCACGACGGGGTGGCCGGGGGCGAAGTACCATTGGTTGTAGAACCAGTTCAAATCCTGGCCCGACACGGCTTCGAAGGCCAGGCGCATTTGGTGGGCCTCACCGTTGCCGAAGGCATTATCCTTCAAATACTTTTGCAGGCCGGCGAAGAAAACGTCGTCGCCCAGGTAGGTGCGCAGCATGTCCATAATGGCCCCGCCCTTCTGGTAGCTCACCAGGTCGAATACCTCCTCCTGCTCGTCGTAGTGAAAGCGCACGAGGGTTTTGGCGGCATCGCGCGGCGAGCTCAGGTAGCGGCGCAGGTAGCGGTAATAGTGGGCATCGGCGGCATCCTTACCGTACTTGTGCTCGGCGTAGAGACCTTCCGAGAAGTCCGCCATTGTCTCGTTCACCGTGATGTTGGCCCAGCTTTCGGCCGTCACGTAGTCGCCGAACCACTGGTGAAACAGCTCGTGGGCGATGACGGATTCGCCCTGATAGTCGCGGTCCAGCAGCTCGCGGTCGGTCAGCTGCACCTGCTCGCCGTGCAGGGTGGCGGTGGTGTTTTCCATGGCTCCGCTCACGTAGTCGCGGCACACAATCTGGGCGTATTTATTCCACGGATACTCCACGCCGAGGCGGTTCGAGAAGAACTCCAGCATGTCGGGCGTGTTGCCGAAAATCTGCTTGGCGAAGGGCGCGTACTTGGGTTCGAGGTAATAGTTCACCTCTTTGCCGCGCCAGGTGTCTTTATAGATTTTGAAGTCGCCCACCGCCATCATAAACAGGTAGGGGGCGTGGGGCAGCTCCATTTTCCAGGTATCGGTGCGCAGGCCGGGCCCGGCGGGCTTCGAGCTGGCCAGGTAGCCGTTGCTGAGCGTGACGTACTTGCTGGGTACGGTCATGCTGATTTCGTCGGTCGTTTTCTGGTTGGGCCGGTCGATGGTGGGGAACCAGGCCGACGAGCCTTCCGTCTCGCCCTGCGTCCAGATTTGCACCGGCTTGCCGGCCACGGCGCTGTCGGGGTTGATGAAGTACAGGCCCTTGGCATCGGTGATGGCGGCCGAGCCTTTCACCTTCAGCTCGTCGGGCTTGGCCGTGTATTCGATGTAGATGATGTACGCCTCGCCGGGCTTCACCATTTTGCCCAGGTTGATGCACAGGTTGGCGGCATCGGTGTAGGCGTATTTCAGGGGCTGCATCTGGTCGCCGCTCATCAGCGCCACGGCCTTAATATCCATGCCCTTGGCATCGAGCCGGAGGGAGTCGGTGGGGTAGGCGTGGGGCTTGAGCGTAACCCACTCCTTGCCGTAGAGGTAGCGCCTGGCGTAGTCGAAGCGTACGTCGAGCTTGGTGTGAACCAGGTCGCTGACCTTGGTGGCCGAGGCGCGGTAGGGTGATTCGACCTTGGCGGCCGGGGCCTGAGCCTGGGCGGCGCTGGCAGCGAGTAAGCCCAGCAGGGCCAGCGGGAAAAAGTGTTTCATGAATTGGGCGAATGGGGGTAAATAAGGTGGGATTATTGGCCAAAGATGCAGCCTCTGGGACAGTCGTTGCGGCGGCCCCGAAGTATTTGCTGCCCGGCGACCCGTAGCTTTGCACCATCACCAAACCAATATATATGCCATTTCTACGCATTGCACCCACCTTTTTCTGCATTCTTTTCACCCTTAACTCCCTGGCCCAGACCCCGGCCGATAGCACCCGCTCGCTGCGCGAAGTAACCGTGTACGGCACCCGGCTCGACCAGCTTTCCGGCCAGATGGGCCGCTACGTGACCGTGGTGCCCGGCAGCACCCTCAGCCGCTACCCCGTGGCTTCGCTCGACGACCTGCTGCGCCTGCTGCCCGCCCTGGAAGTGCAGAGCCGCGGCAACTTCGGCACCCAGGCCGACATCACCCTGCGCGGCTCCACCTTCAACCAGGTCCTGATTCTGCTCGACGGAATGCGGCTCAACGACCCACTCACGGGCCACTTCGCGGGCTACCTGCCCATCACCCCGGCCGAGATTGAGCAGATTGAAGTAGTGCGCGGCCCCGGCGCGGCCCTCTACGGCCCCGATGCCGTGGGCGGCTTCGTCAACATCGTTACCAAAACCTTCGCTGCCACCCACCGGCCCGACGGTACCGAGCTGGCCGGCACCTTCCTGGCCGGCGAGTACAACCTGAAAAGCACCAACGCCGGCTTCTACGGCCAGGACAAGGGCCTGCGTCTGGCGGGCGGCATCCTCAACAATACCGCCAGCGGCCAGCTGCTGAACCTGCCCGGTGGCGGGCGCAACGACTTCAAGCTGAATACCTACTCGCTGTCGGGCGCTTATCAAATCAGCAACAAGCTCAGCGCCGCCGCGCGGGCCAGCTTCGACCGGCGCGAGTACAACGCTCAGAATTTCTACACCACCAACGCCGGCGACCGCGCCCGCGAAACCACCACCCGCGACTGGTACCAGGGCCAGCTGCGCTACGACTGGAACACTCGCGCCCGCACCGAGCTGCAAGTAGTGGGCACGGCCAGCACCGACCTCTACTTGTACACGCCCACTTCGGTGGCCAGCGACCACCTCATGCATTACCTCAACCTGCAGGGCCAGCACCAGCTGCGCCTTTCCGACAAGGTGCAGCTGACCCTGGGCGGCCAGGCCGACCGCCGCGCCGTGCGCAGCAACGACCGTGGCGACCACGCCGTGTGGCACACCGGGGCCTTTGCCGTGGCGGGCCTCGCGCCCCTTGCCGGCCTCAATGTAACCGCCGCCCTGCGCCTCGACCACGACCAGGCCTACGGCACCGAAGTCATTCCGCAGCTGAATGCCAGCCAGCAGGTGGGCGAGAAGCTGACCGTGCGCGCGGCCGTGGGTCGGGCCATTCGGGCGGCCAACTTCACCGAGCAGTACAACTCGTATCTAAATCCGGGGGTTGCACCGAATGGCTTCGTACGAGCTAACACCAATGTCGGCTACGCCGGACTGAACGCGGAACGTACCTGGAGCTATGAGGGTGGCCTCGACTACCAACCGGTAGCGCCACTGACGCTACGCGCCACGTACTTCAACCGCTACGGCCGCAATCTGATTGACTACGTGAATACGCTCGGGAGCCAGATTGTGGATGCCACGGGCCTTCGCAATATTGACCCCAAGCTCAACTACCGCTTCGCCCAAAACCTGTTTGCCGTGAGCACGCAGGGCCTGGAGCTGGAAGCCAGCACCCGCGCACAACTGAGCACCGGCCTGCGCCTCGATGGCAGCGTGGGCTACACCTACGCCCATTTGAGCGTGGCCGGCGACGTGGTATCGCAATACCTGAGCAACGTGGCCCGGCAGTTGGTGAGCGGCAACGTGAGCCTCGCGCACCGCCGATTTACGGTGGCCGTGGGCGGCGTGTACAAGCAACGCGCCGGCCTGCCCCCGGTGGGCGACTTCACGTTGGCGTCCGATTACGTGGTGATAAACACCCGCCTCGACGTGGCCCTGCTGCCCGAGCGCCTGTGGGTAGTGGGCCAGGCCCAGAACCTGTTCGACGCCAAATACTCCGACCTGCTGGGTGCCCAGATGCCCGGCCGCTGGCTGATGGCCGGCGTGCGCCTGGCCCTGCGCAAGTAGGCAAGCCGGGGCAAACGGCCTGACAGAAAAACGTCATGCTGAGCTTGCCGAAGCATCTCTACCGCGAAAGTAAATAATTGCTTCTGCGGTAGAGATGCTTCGGCAAGCTCAGCATGACGTTCTTTTTTTGCCCCAATCCGTCAAGGCCAACTTGCGATTCGGGTTTCATCCCTACATTTGCCCCATCAATTCTTTTTCCCTGAAGGATTGTTTTTATACAGAGGCGCTGAGAGAAAGGCTCAACGACGCGCCGGCAACCATCCGCAACCGCGGGCAAGGTGCCAACCGAAGGTCAGCGAAGCTACTTCCTGATTATATAAAAACAAGTTGCCGTGGAAACCTCCAACCCCCGCCCCGTTTTTCTTGCTGTTTTTAATGCCCGCGCGGCTGTTATGCGCCGGGCTGGCATGGGCTGTTGTTGCTGTTGTTGCCCGGCCTAACCCTTCCCCTTGGTACTGCTTTGTGGGTAGGTAGGCGTTAGCGAAAGCCAGGGGTTTTCGTGCGCCGTTTTGTTGGCAGCCGCTGGTGCGTGCTGCTCCGCCATTTTCTGGGTTGATGCGGGTCTGTGGGGTGCTTTGTGCGCTTTGCAACGCCTCACTTTTCGCCCAGCGGTGGCCATTTTGCTTTTTCCGGGACTACCGCTTAGCCGTTTGGCTGTAAGCCATTGGTCGGGTCTGCGTCCCTCGCTTCACGTATCATCTTACCCTGTTTTCCGCTAAATTATGTCGCAGTTACAAAAGCCCATTGGCATCTATTTTGAGCACCCCGAATGGTTCAAGCCGCTCTTCGCCGAGCTGGACCGGCGCGGGATGCCCTACGAGAAAATCGACGCCGCGCATCACCTCTTCAACCCCTCCGAGAAGGAAAGCCGCTACAGCCTCGTGGTAAACCGCATGAGCTCCTCGGCCTATTTGCGGGGGCACGGGCAGGGCATTTTCCACACGGCGGGCTATGCCACGCACCTGGAGCGCATCGGCACGCGCATCATCAACGGCTCGGCGGCCACGGCCATCGAGACGAACAAGGCGCGGCAGCTGTCGCTGTTCGAGTCGCTGGGGTTGAAGTACCCGGCCTCGCGGGTTATCAACCACGCCTCCCGGGCCGTGGATGCGGCCCGGCAGCTGCGCTTCCCGATTGTGGTGAAGGTGAACATCGGCGGCAGCGGCGCGGGCATCATCCGCTTCGATACCCTCGAAGGCCTGCAAGCGGCAGTTGATAATAATCAGATTGACCTGGGCATCGACCAGACGGCGCTGGTGCAGGAGTACGTAACGCCGCGCGGCGGCAACATTCACCGCGTGGAGATGCTCGACGGCAAGTTCCTGTATGCCATGAAGGTGTTTACGACCGGCGAGAGCTTCAACCTGTGCCCGGCCGAAATCTGCCAGATTCCGGAAGAGCAATCGGCCGAATTCTGCCTGACCGAAGCCCCGAAAAAGGGCATTCAGGTGGAGGCTTTCACGCCGCCCGTCGAAGTAATTGCGGCCGTGGAGCGCATCGTGGCCGCCGCCAAAATCGACGTGGGCGGCATCGAATACCTGATTGACGACCGTACCGGCGAGGTGCTGTTCTACGACATCAACGCCCTGTCCAACTTCGTGGCCGATGCCGTGAACGTGGTCGGCTTCGACCCTTACGCTCGGTTTGTGGATTACCTCGAAACGCAGCTGCCAGCGGCGGCTTCGGTGGCCGCGCAAGGGGAATTGGCCACGGTTTAACTCAAAACCATCAAAAAAGAACGTCATGCTGAGCGCAGCCGAAGCATCTCTACCGCTTCGTTGCAATCAACATGAATTACTGCTGCGGTAGAGATGCTTCGCCTCCGCTCAGCACGACGTTCTTCTAAACCAAACCTAAGCCATGAAATTTGGATATTGGATGCCCGTATTTGGCGGCTGGCTGCGCAACGTGCAGGACGAGCAGATGCCTACCGACTGGACCTACGTGAAGCAGCTGGCCCAGCGCAGCGAAGCCCTCGGCTACGACCTCACGCTCATCGCCGAGCTGTATCTCAACGACATCAAAGGTACCGAAGCGGCTTCGCTGGAGGCCTGGAGCACGGCCGCCGCCCTGGCCGCCGTAACCGAGCAGTTGGAGATTATGGTGGCCGTGCGGCCCACCTTCCATCAGCCGGCGCTGCTGGCCAAGCAGGCGGCCAACATCGATTTGATTGCCCCCGGCCGCCTGTCGCTGAACGTGGTTTCCTCCTGGTGGAAGGACGAGGCCACCAAGTACGGCCTGCACTTCGAGCAGCACGACGACCGGTATGCCCGCACCCGCGAGTGGCTCGATGTGGTAACCAACGTGTGGCAGCAGGACCATTTCAGCTACGACGGCAAGTACTACCAGGTGGCCGACAACGTGCTCCAGCCCAAGCCCGCCAAAGCCCCGTTCCTCTACGCCGGCGGCGAGTCGGAAGCGGCCAAAGACCTGATTTCGACGCAGTGCGACGGTTACGTGATGCACGGCGACTCGCCGGAGCAAATCGGGGGCCGCATTGCCGACATGCGCCGCCGCCGCGAGCAAAAAGGCCTGCCGCCGATGAAATTTGGCGTGGCCGGCTACACCATCGTGCGCGACCGCCAGCAGGACGTGACGGAGGAGCTGGCCCGTATCACCAACGTGCAGGCCTCGGCCGCCGGCTACGACAATTACCAGCAGTGGCTGGCCGGTACGCAGCTCGAACAGCAGGTGTCGTTGCAGGATTACTCGGTGTCGAACCGGGGCCTGCGCACCGGTCTCACGGGTACGCCCGCCCAACTTCAGGACCGGATTGGGGAATTTGAAAAAGTGGGCGTTGATTTCTTTCTGTTGCAGGCCAGCCCGCAGCTGGAGGAGATGGAGCGGTTCTCGGAGTCGGTTATTCAGGTGCTGGCGTAGGGCCGTGCCTGTAATTATAGGAACGGTCATGCAGAGCGCAGCGAAGCATCTTTACCTCAGTAGTAAATGAATTACTTGCGCAGTAAAGATGCTTCGTTGCGCTCTGCATGACGTTCTGTTTATTGCGCTGATGCGCGTACTAACTATTTCATGCTTAAAAAATCACTGGAGCTGCTTCGCCTCGAAGCGGCCGAAACGGGG
>JAYULN010000503.1:0-1484 GCA_043763525.1 Hymenobacter sp. | reverse complement strand
GCGATTTGAAGGCGGCGGGGCTGATTCTGCTGGTGGCCGTGCTGGGGCCGGCCGGCGGCAGCCTGGCCCTGTTCCTCACCAACACGCCGCTGAACGTGGGCTCCTACACCGGCCTCATTATGGTGGTGGGCATCATCGGGGAGAATGCGATTTTCACCTTTCAGCAGTTCAACGAGGCCCGCGCCGAAGCACCCGTCGAGCAGGCCATTGGCTACGCCATTGCGGCCCGCCTGCGCCCCAAGCTGATGACGGCCCTGGCCGCCATCGCGGCCCTGCTACCGCTGGCGCTGGGCATTGGGGCGGGCGCGCAGCTGCACCAGCCCCTGGCCATTGCCGTGATTGGCGGCCTGCTACTGGCCCTGCCCCTGCTGCTGCTCGTGCTGCCCAGCCTGCTGAAGGTGGCCTACAGCGGAAAAAAAGAGCCCACCGCGCCCGCGCCGGTAGCGCAGGCGGCCTAAATAACTGAACCAGAATTGCGAACCTGCCGCCCGCTAATCGGCTATCGTTCAGCCCAAAAATTATTTTCGGCGGCGATTTGGCCACGTTTGGGCCAGTCTCGCGTATGTAAAGTCTTTCTATTTTCTATTCCTCGCACCGCCAACCCCTGCTTCCCTTGACACGCGCTTCCCTCGTTACCCGCTTTGCCGCCCTCACCCTGATGCTGGGCAGCCTCAACCCGGCCCTCGCCCAGGTAAAACCAACCCCCAACGACACCACCAAAAAATACGAAAATCCCGGTGGTGTTCCGGCAGCGGTGAAAGCCCCCTTCTTCAAGAGTAAGCTGTTCCGGGCCTTAGTTATTCCGACTGCCCTGATAACCTACGGTGCCATCACGGCGCAGGGCGATGCGGGCATTAACCACCGCACCCGCGAGTTCACGCAGAAGCAGTTCCGGCCGGTGAGCACGGGGTTCGACAATTCCCTCATCATCGCGCCCTATTTCGAGCTGGCCGCCGTGGCCATTGCGGGCGTAGAGTCGCACAACGACCGCATCAACACCCTGCTCATCATTGCCAAGGGCGAGGCCATTATGCTGGCCTCTACGTTTGCCATTAAATACATCAGCAACGAAACCCGGCCTAATGGGTCCGACAACCTCTCATTCCCATCGGGGCACACGGCGCAAGCCTTTCTGGCAGCCAGCATTGTGCATACCGAGTTTCGGGAAAAAAGCCAGTGGTACGGCGTGGGTGCTTACACCATTGCCACCAGCGTGGCCGCCCTGCGCATGATTAACGACAAGCACTGGCAGAGCGACGTGGTGGCCGGCGCGGGCTTCGGCATTCTCTCCGCCCACTTGGCCTACCTCAGCCACCGCAACCGCTGGGGCCGCAAGTCTATTGGGCGCGATGTGGGCATGGCCCCGGCTTATTTCGGCGGCGGCGCCACGGGCCTGACCCTCACCTGGCGGCCGAAGAAGTGATGAATGTTGAGTTTTGAGTAAAACAAGCCCCGGATTAACGCCTGTTGCAGGCGCTTTTTCG
>JAYULN010000502.1:0-9494 GCA_043763525.1 Hymenobacter sp. | reverse complement strand
ACACCTATGCGGCGCACAGCACCGGCACCGCCGGCCTGGGCCTCACCTACGCCACGCTCGGCGCGTTCACCAAATACCCCAAGCCCAGCCTGGTTGCTGACGCAGCCAAAACCGGCGGCGCTTCGGAGAAGAAATACGGCCATTTTCAGACCGAAACCGCCCGTTTTCAGCACATTGCCGCTGAGCTGGGCCTGCTGCCCAAAGACGCAGCCCACGGCTTCTACCACCGCCACCCGCTGGCCTTCCTGGTCGAAGCCGCCGACGACCTCTGCTACCGCATCATCGACTTTGAGGACGGCCTGAAGCTGGGCCTCATTGCGCCCGAAACCGGCCTGCCCCTGCTCAAAAAGATGCTCAACGACCCGGCCGGCCGCATCGGCAGCGTGCAGTGGCACGACTGGCGCGAGGAGCTGGGCTACATCCGCGCCCGCCTCATCGGCAAGCTGGTGAACGAGCTGGCCGCCCGCTTCGCCCACCACGCCCCCGCCATCCTGCGCGGCAGCTACGACCAGCCCCTCATCAAAGAGCTCAGCTGCTGGGCCGATTTGCAGGAAGTGCAGCGCCTGAGCATCAATCAGCTCTATCGCAGCCGCCCGGTTCTCGAAATCGAAGCCGCCGGCTTTGAAGTTCTCGGCGGCCTGCTCGACGCTTTTCTATGCGCCGTGTTTGATGCCAGCCAGGGCCACCGCAGCCGCAAGCTGCTGCTGTTGCTGCCCGAGCAATTCCGAGCCGAAGGGCACCAGGCGGGCGTATCGGCTTATGAAAAAATCCTGCTGCTCACCGATTTCGTGGCCGGCATGACCGACCAGAACGCGCTAAGCTTGTACAAGACCATCAAGGGAATTGAGCTTCCGAAGGGCTTCTAGCCGCGCCCGGTAACCTCACCCCCTGACCCCCTCTCCAAAAAAGAGGGGGCACCGGAAATGCTTTAGATAACGGGTTTTTGAAAAAATAGCCCAGCGCAAAAGCGTTGGGCTATTTTCAGTTTCAATTATTAAGCTGAACCGGTGTCCCCTCTTTTTTGGAGAGGCGGTCAGGGGATGAGGTTATGCCTCATGCACTGCCACCAGATTTGCCAGCAGCGCTTCCAGCAGCTTGCGGCCCTTCCACACCGATTTCAGCCTGGCCCGAATCTGCTCGGCGGTCTGCACGAACTCCTGCTCTTCGGCCGTTTCGTGGCCTTCAAATTCCATTAGCTTCTCCACCATCGGCACCGTCATTTCGGGGTGAAACTGGAGGCCGATAACGCCATCGCCCCACACAAAGCCCTGCGTAGCACAACCGGCCGACATGCCCACTCGCATAGCGCCGGGGGGTACGGTAAACGTGTCTAAATGCCAGTGCAGCACGGCCGCTTTCTCGGGCCAGCCGCGCAGCAGCGGGTGCTCCAGCGACTTGCTCGAAAATCGCACCGTCCAGAACCCGATTTCCGGGTCGGGGTTGGCCCGCACCTCGCCGCCCAGTGCTTCGGCCAGCAGCTGCGCCCCCAGGCAAATGGCCAGCGTCACCTTCCCCACCCGCAACACCTCGCGGATGAAGACTTTTTCGTCGCGCAGCCACGGAAAATCTTCTTCATCATGCACGCTCATGGCCCCGCCGAGAATCAGCAGGCCATCAAAATCAGCCATTGCCGGAAACACCGGGTCAGGCTCGAATAAGCGCGTGAAGGACAGCGAGTGGCCGTGCGCCGCCAGCCAGTCGGCCGCGTGGCCGGGGCCTTCATCGGGCAGGTGTTGGAGGCAGTGGAAGCGCATTTTTTCAGTTTCTGTGTATGAAAAAAGAACGTCATGCTGAGCTTGCCGAAGCATCTCTACCGCAGTAGTAATCCAATCAGCTGGATTTAGTTACGCGGTAGAGATGCTTCGGCAAGCTCAGCATGACGTTCTGTTACTTGTCAAGCCGCAACCCTTTACTCCCACTCAATCGTTGCCGGCGGCTTGCTCGAAATATCATACACCACGCGGTTAATCCCGCGCACCTGATTGATGATTTTATTACTTACTTCGGCCAGGAAATCGTAGGGCAAATGCGCCCAGTCGGCGGTCATGCCATCCACGCTGGTTACGGCACGCAGGGCCACTACCCGCTCGTAGGTGCGCTCGTCGCCCATCACGCCCACGCTCTGCACGGGCAGCAGCATCACGCCCGCCTGCCACACCTGCGAATAGAGGCCGTGCTCCTTCAGGAGGCCGATGAACACGGCATCGGCACGCTGAAGCAGGTCCACTTTCTCGGGCGTAATGTCGCCGAGAATGCGGATACCCAGGCCGGGGCCGGGGAATGGGTGGCGGTTGAGAATATCGGCGGGCAGGCCCAGAGCCGCGCCTACCTCGCGCACCTCGTCCTTAAAGAGCATCCGCAGCGGCTCTACCACTTTCAGGTTCATGTCGTCGGGCAGGCCGCCCACGTTGTGGTGGCTCTTGATGGTAACCGATGAGCCATGCACCGATACCGACTCAATCACATCGGGGTAAATAGTGCCTTGGGCCAGCCACGCAGCCCCCTGCACCTTGTGGGCCTCGCGGTCAAACACCTCAATAAACGTACGGCCAATGGCCTTCCGCTTGCCCTCGGGGTCGCTGATGCCAGCCAGCGCGGCGTAGAACTCGGGGGCTGCATTCACGCCGGTCACGTTCAGGCCCAGGCCTTCGTAAGCTTTCAGCACGGTGGCAAACTCGTCCTTGCGCAGCAGGCCGTTATCGACAAAAATGCCGTGCAGGCGCGAGCCGATGGCGCGGTGCAGCAGCAGCGCCGCTACACTCGAATCGACACCGCCGGAGAGGCCCAGAATCACCTGGTCGTCGGGGCCGATGGTATTTTGCAGCGCCGTTACGGCCGAGTCCACAAAGTGGTCGGGGGTCCAGCTTTGGTCACAGCGGCAGATGTCGACCACAAAGTTTTTTAGCAGTTGCTTGCCTTCCGTCGAGTGCGTTACTTCGGGGTGAAACTGGATGCCGTAAGTATCCTGACCGGCAACTTTGAAGGCGGCCACCGCCACCTCGGGCGTGCTGGCAATGATGTCGTAGCCGGCCGGCAGCGTCTGAATCGTATCGCCGTGCGACATCCACACCTGCGAGTCGACGTGCATATCCCCCAGCAGCGGCGAGGCCATATCAAGCGAAGTAAGTCGCGCCCGGCCGTACTCGCGAATGGTGGCGGGCAGCACCTCGCCCCCGCCCTGCTGGGCCAGCAGCTGCGCCCCGTAGCACACGCCCAGCACCGGCACCTGGCCCAGCAGGTGGCTCAAATCGGGATTGGGCGAACCCGCATCGCGCACCGAGCAGGGCGAACCCGAAAGAACAACGCCCCGAATATCGTCGGTCAGAACGAGGTTCGGGGCGTGGGTGTAGGGGTGAATTTCGCAGAACACGTGCAATTCGCGAATGCGGCGGGCTATCAGTTGCGTGTACTGCGAGCCGAAATCAAGGATGATAAGTCGTTCCATGCCGCAAAGCTAACCACGGATTAGCACGGATTTTTGCGTATTTCACGGATTTTGTAGTCGGCGCGGCTCGAAAGTACGACTCTTGCCCAAGACTCTTTTTTCGTTCAACTTCCCGATAATTAATACCTTCGCCTGCCGATACGAGCCATTTCGCTGGCCGGGTAACTACAAAATCCGTGAAATCCACAAAAATCCGTGCTAATCCGTGGTCGGCTGTAGTATCTTTGCAATGGCAAGTCAGAACGACCAGCTCCCGCTGAACTCCCCCAGGACCGGAAGGTAGCAAGGGTAGGTGGTTGTAGCGGTGCGATTTTGGCTTGCTTTTTTTGCCCTTTCGCGTCGGCCCCGATGCTGCTCCATTCCGCTTTTAGCGGCCAAATGAGTAGCTTTGGGGCCGATTCTTTTTTTATTGGCGGATAGCTGTTGGCTGTTAGCTGTTAGCCTCTAAACTGACAGTTCACACAAGTTAAGCACCTATCAGCTGATAGTTAACAGCTAATAGCTAACGAATGAAATTCTTCATCGACACCGCCAACCTGGCCGAAATTCGCGAAGCCGTAGAGCTGGGCGTACTGGATGGCGTAACCACCAACCCCTCGCTGATGGCCAAAGAAGGCATCCGCGGCATCGACAACGTGATGGCACACTACCGCCAAATCTGCGAGCTGGTAGACGGCGACGTATCGGCCGAGGTAATTGCGACTGATTTCGACGGCATGGTGCGCGAAGGCGAGGCCTTGGCCGAGCTGCACCCCAACATCGTGGTGAAAGTGCCGATGATTAAGGAAGGCATCAAAGCCATCAAGTACTTCTCCGACAAGGGCATCAAAACCAACTGCACCCTCATTTTCACCGCCGGGCAGGCCCTGCTGGCCGCCAAAGCCGGTGCCACCTACGTGTCGCCCTTCGTGGGCCGCCTCGATGATATCGGCCACGACGGCCTCCAGCTGGTCGAGCAAATCGTGCAGATTTTCAGCAACTACGGCTACCCCACCGAGGTACTGGCCGCCAGCGTGCGCCACGTGCCGCACCTCATTCAGTGCGCCGAAATTGGTGCCGATGTGGTAACCTGCCCGCTCAGCGTCATCACCGCTCTGATGAGCCACCCGCTCACCGATAAGGGCCTGGCCACCTTCCTGGCCGACCACCAGCGCGTAAACGCTTAGTTAAGAGTTAAAAGTTAAGGGTTGCCATTCGGTTGAACTCTAACTCCTAACTTTTAACTCCTAACTCTTAACTCCCCATGTACATCATCAAAGTAAAAGGCAAGGCCAAAATCCCCGACTACATTCAGCTGCGGGACGAGGCTTTTGTGCTCATCGCCTACTTCCGGGCCGACCGCCCGCTGAAGGACCTGCACCGCTACGGCCTGGAGGGCAAGGAAACCGAGCTGGCCGCCGTAATTGCCGCCCTGGAGTTTGGTAAGCTGCGGCCGCTGACCATCTAGAATCACGGATTCTGCGGATTTTAGTGAATTTTTTAGTCGATTAAAAACTGCACATAATTGACGTTAATAATTTAAGGCCAATTATCTACTGTCAATTAGCCTAAACTAACTTACGTCGCACTGTCCACAAAATCCGTGAAATCCGTGAAATCCGCTTAAATCTGAGAAATCCGTGATTGAGAATGTTATTGAGCTGCAAGATGCCACAATAATGCAGGAGCAGCAGGCTGTGCTGCAAGGCGTGTCGTTTTCGCTGGAAAAAAGTGCGTTCGCTTATTTGGTAGGTCGCACCGGCTCGGGCAAATCCTCCTTATTGAAAACGCTGTACGCCGACCTGCCGCTGCAAAGCGGAGCCGGCACGGTGGCGGGCTTTTCGCTGCCTAAGCTGCCGGCGGGTAAGGTCCCGTATCTGCGTCGTCGGCTGGGCATTGTGTTTCAGGATTTTCAACTGCTTTCGGACCGCACGGTGGCCGAAAACCTGATGTTTGTGCTGAATGCCACTGGCTGGAAGGGCAAAGCCCGCAAGCAGCAGCGCATCAGCGACGTGCTGGGCCAGGTGGGCCTGAGTGGGGCCGCCAACCGCATGCCGCACCGCCTGTCGGGTGGCGAGCAGCAGCGCGTGGTAATAGCCCGCGCCATGCTGAACGAACCCGTGCTGCTGCTAGCCGACGAACCCACCGGCAACCTCGACCCCGATGTTTCGGCCAGCATTATGCAATTGTTTGGCGAAATTAATAATGCGGGTACGGCTATTTTAATGGCAACTCACAATTTTCAATTGATTGAGAAATATCCCCACCGCGTACTGACCTGCAAGGATGGCGAATTGCTGGATTCAGCCAAAATCAATTAATTAAGTACTGCTTTAACTAATTGATAATTAATCATTAATAATTGTCAATTGCAATGACAGCTGGGCTATCCGTACTCATTCCGGTTTTCAATTGGAATGTCAACGCATTAGTTGGCTCGCTGCTGGCACAACGGGCCGACTGGCCCGGCCCGGTCGAAATTATTTTATTCGACGACGGCTCGGGGGAAGAATCCCGCGGGTTAAACCGGCCGCTGGGGGCGCGCCCTGGCGTGCAGTACCACGAATTGGCGCATAATGTGGGCCGGGCGGCCATCCGCAACCAATTGGCAGCGGCTGCGCAACACGATTGGCTGCTGCTGCTCGATAACGACAGTGAGCTACCCGATACGCAGTTTCTGGCCCGATATGCGGCGGCCCGCGACCACGCCCCCGTTCTTATTGGCGGCACCTGCTATGCCCCGCTCCCGCCAGCTGATGCGAATCTGCGCCTGCGCTGGCTCTATGGGCAGGCCCGCGAGGCACGGCCGGCTACCCTGCGCCAACACGCCCCGTACGCTCAGCTTACCATAAATAACGTGCTGCTGCACGCCGATGTTCTGGCCCAGTTTCCCCTTGATGAGCAGCTGAGCGGCTATGGCCACGAAGACACGAAATTTGGCCGGGCCCTGGCGCAGGCCGGCGTGGCCGTGCGGCACCTCGACAACCCCGTGCTGCACGCCGGTTTGGAGCCTGCCGCCACTTTCCTGGCCAAAAGCGAGGAAGCAGTTCGCAACCTGGCGCAGGTAGCCCAGGAGGCCGATGGCCTTGGCACCGATTCGCGCCTGCTGCAAATGGCCCACCGCCTACGCAAATGGGGCCTGGCCCCCGTGCTGCGGGCCACGCTGGCCTCGGCCGAGCCGCGCTTGCGGCGCAACCTACTGTCGGACACCCCTCGGATGCGGGCGTTCGATTTATTGAAATTAAGCTGGCTGCTCCGGCTATTGGGCAAGTAGCGCGGCTATCTTTGACCGTCCTTTTTTCAATCCGCTGTCCTTGATACTTCCGGCTCCTCCCTCCCCTATTCAGCTGCTCGATTTGGCTGCCGAGCACGCGGCCCTGCAGCCAGCCCTGGACGAAGCTCTGCGGGAGGTAATGACCACGGCAGCCTTTATTCAGGGGCCGGCGGTGGGGCAATTTGCAGCGGAATTGGGCCAGTATCTGGGCGGGGCGCACGTCATCCCCTGCGCCAATGGCACCGATGCCCTCACCCTGGCCCTGATGAGCTTGCAATTGCCGGCCGGGGCCGAGGTTATCGTCCCGGCTTTTACTTATGTCGCGACCTTGGAGGCGGCCGCTCTCCTGGGCCTGCGCCCGGTGCTGGTCGATGTCTTACCCGACACGTTCAACGTCGACCCGGCGGCTGTCAAAGCAGCCATCACGCCGCGCACGGGGGCTATTGTGGCGGTGCATTTGTTTGGCCAATGTGCCGATTTGGATGCGCTACGGACTATTTCCGGCCGCCACGGCGTGGCTCTTATTGAGGATAGCGCCCAGGCCATTGGGGCCACATTCCGGTTTGCCAATGGCGAAACGGCCTTTGCCGGTGCCGTGGGCGAGGTGGGCACCACGTCCTTTTTTCCCTCCAAAAACCTGGGCGCGCTGGGCGACGGCGGGGCCTTGCTTACCCGCGACCCCGCCCGCGCGGCCTTGCTCCGCCAGCTCACCAATCACGGCCAGAGCCAGAAATACCACCACCAGCACATCGGCCTCAATTCCCGCCTCGACACCCTGCAAGCGGCTTTGCTGCGGGTGAAGCTGCGGCACTTGTCCGCCGCCACGGCCGCTCGCCAAGCCGTGGCCGCCCGCTACGATGCGGCCCTGGGCAACCTGCCCGACATTGCCATCCCGGCACGCGACCCGCGCAGCAGCCACGTTTTCCACCAGTACACCATCACACTCGCCGAAGTGGGCCGCCGCGATGCGCTACAACACTTTCTCAAAAGCTGCGGCGTGCCCACCATGATTTACTACCCGCTGCCGGTTCATGCGCAGCCGGCTTACGCCTACCTGGGCTACCGGGCAGGGCAGTTTCCGGTGGCCGAGCGGCTGTGTGGCTCGGTGTTGTCGCTGCCCATTCACCCGCTGCTGACGGAGGCGCAGGTGAAATATATTGTTGAATTATTAGGGCAGTTTTAACGGCTGTTACTAATTTTTCGCACAGAGTTTAAAATAAGGTAAAGGAGTTTCACAGAGCAGAAATCCACAACTCAGTGAAACTCCTTTACCTCCTTTTAACTCTGTGCGAAATTTTATTAAAACCAAGCTAGGATGCAAAATTCTCCCGTCCGCTTCGCCATTTGTGGCGTGGGCCACATTGGCCGCCGCCACGCGGTCCTTATTTCGCGCCACGAGGGAGCCACGCTGGCAGCCCTCATTGACATGCACGCCGAGCTGCAACCCGCCCTCGCCGCCGAATTCCC
This sequence comes from Hymenobacter sp., assembly GCA_043763525.1. Taxonomy (GTDB): domain Bacteria; phylum Bacteroidota; class Bacteroidia; order Cytophagales; family Hymenobacteraceae; genus Hymenobacter. Next base: position 1,329 of record JAYULN010000502.1, on the reverse strand, counting down.
CGGCGTGCCCTTCTTCCCATCCCTCGAAGAATACCTCGCCCACGGCCCCGCTGCCGATGTCCTCACCGTGGCCACTCCCAACGGCTTGCACGCCCCGCAGGCGGTGGCAGGGCTGCGCCACGGCCTGCATGTGGTGGTCGAAAAGCCGCTGGCCCTCACCAAGGCCGATGCCGAAACCATCGTCCACACGGCTTTGCAAACCGGCCGACTGGTGTTCTGCGTGATGCAGAACCGCTACTCGCCCCCGGCCGCCTGGCTCAAGCAGGTGGTGGATGAGGGCCGCCTGGGCCAGGTGTACCTCGTGCAGCTCAATTGCTTCTGGAACCGCGATGCCCGCTACTACCAGGCCGGCGGCTGGAAAGGCACCCAGGCCCAGGACGGCGGCACGCTCTTCACCCAGTTCAGCCACTTCGTCGATTTGCTCTACTGGGTGTTCGGCGATATCACCAACCTTTCGGCCCGCTTCCGCGACTTCAATCACGCCGGCCTCACCGAGTTTGAGGATAGTGGCCTCGTCACTTTCGACCTGTTGCGCGGCGGCAGCGGCACCCTCCAGTACAGCACCGCCGTGTGGGACCGCAACCTCGAAAGCAGCCTCACCGTGGTGGCCGAGCACGGCAGCCTCAAGCTCGGCGGCCAGTACATGGACCAGGTCGAATACTGCCACCTGCGCGACTACACCCTGCCCCTGCTGCCGCCCACCAATCCCGCCAACGACTACGGCCCCTACCAGGGCTCGGCCGCCAACCACGTTCAGGTCATCGAAAACGTGGTGGCCACCGTGCAAAACCGCAGCCACGCCACCACCAACGCGCTCGAAGGCCTGAAAGTGGTGGAGATGATTGAGCGGATTTACGCATTTCGGTAGCACCAGTATTAATTCTGAGTGTTAGACAGCAAATAATATAACGTATTCCGAGAAAGACAATGAAATGGAAATTCATACTTTTGCTAACTATCATTTCATTCTTAGTATTTGATAAATGGTGGTACGCCCTAGTAACTGATGGAACTGATGAAATTTTTTATGGCTTTCCACTACCATATACTTGCCCAGGCTTTCATACGTCTATGTCTAAGCAATTCTTTTTGATGGAATTTGTCATAGACTTTGTAACATATTTTATATTCTGAACAATAATTATTTCCATTATTCGCCGACTAAATCTTAGTATTGGCTCTACAATTCAAAATATTTTACTGAAGACATTTAAACTTTTACTACCATCATAAAAGCAGCTAAATAATGCCAGGATTTCCAATTTCTGACTGAGGTCTCAAATCGCACTAATAAGGTGCGAAAAGAATCAAACCACGCCCAGGTACGCT
>JAYULN010000501.1:0-9507 GCA_043763525.1 Hymenobacter sp. | reverse complement strand
GTCTTGTTCGACGACACCGTGCTCGACAAACACCACAGCCGCCGCATCGAACTGGTGCGCCGCCAGTACAGCGGCAACGCCCACGGCGTGATTGCCGGCATCGGTGTGGTGACGTGCGTGTACGTCAACCCGGAAACCGACCAGTTCTGGCTCATTGACTACCGCCTTTTCGCCCCCGACACCGACGGCAAGACCACGCTCGACCATGTGGCCGAGATGCTGGAACACCTGGCCCCGCGCGGCATCTCGTATCGCACGGTGCTCATGGACAGCTGGTATGCCACCACGGCCCTGTTCAAGTGGCTGCTGGAGGCGGGCAAACGCTTCTATTGTCCGCTCAAAAGCAACCGCCTCGTCGACGATTCCGGCGGCCAGCAACCTTACCAGCCGGTGGCCTGCCTGAGCTGGTCGAACGCGGAAGTGGAAACGGGCAAAACCCTGAAAGTGAAAGGAATGCCCAAGGACTGTAAATTGAAACTCTTCCGCGTACTGGTGTCCACCCACCGGACGGACTACCTCCTGACCAATGAGGTCGAGCCCACGAATACGGCCGCTGCTGAACAAGAAAGCAGCCTCCGCTGGACGATTGAGCAGTTTCACCGCGAACTCAAGCAACTGACCGGCGTGCAGGCCTGCCAGTGCCGGCTGGTCCGCAGCCAGCACAATCACATTGCCCTGGCCGTGCACGCCTGGACCCGGCTTAAACAAGCCGCCTACCAGACCAAAAAAACGGTTTATCAGCTCAAACAAGGATTTTTGGATGCGTATATGCGACACGAACTAAGACAGCCAGCACTAGCTTTTGCGTAAGTCCTATAAATGTCTTCGACTGTAATGTTGACTGGTTTTCTGGCCCGTCAATTCGCCGGATAATCCGCCGAACCTGAGCGCTAAGGTTCGGTTAAAACTTGAAATAATGATTATTTCAAGTTTAATACTTAGCTTGGTGGCTCGTTGGGCCTCCCAGATTGAGAATGGGCCCGTGACGGTTTCACGTTTGCTCTCGCCACATGGCCCGTACACTGCTTTTGGTCGTGCTTTCCATTGCCTTGCTCATTGAGCTGGCCCTGACGGGGGGCGCGTTTTTTGCCCCGGCTTTCACGCTGGCGCAATTTGGGGTGAAATACGGCCCTGAAACAACTTTCCTGGCCTATGTTGTGGGATGGCTGCTGCTATTTGTGTCGCTGGTGGCGGCTGTGGCCGCGGTGCAGGTGTGGCAGCGGCGGCCCGGCTTCGCCACGTGGTGCTACCTGCTGGGGCTGTGGTGGATAGGTATTGGTATCGGCATTTATTATGCCTTCGGAAAACCCGACAATTTATTGCTCGATTCCGTAAAAGGATTATTCATTGTGATACTGACGTGGCGCTGCCAGGCCACCCGCATTATGATGCGGCGGTACTAGCGGATAATCAGTATCTTGGGTGCTCATCTGGCCCTGTTCCTGATTGTACTATGCCTACTTCGTCTCTGCACCCGTTGCCTGCCGTTCCGAAACTCTCGCGCCTGGGCCGGGCCCTGGCCGGCGCGCAAGTGCTGAAGGAAACGCTGAGTATGATTTTTCTGGGGTTGCCGCTGGTGAAGGCGGCTCCGTTGGTGCTGCTGTCGGCGTTGCCGGGAGTGGTGTTGTACCTGCTGCACTGGCACTTGGCGCTGGGCCGGGCCGGGCGCTTCTTTGCGTTGGCAGTGTGGGGCTTCACCTTGGTCGATGAGCTGTGGGGCCTGCTGCTGTTTCAGGAGCTGGATTCACCCACGCGCGGCCAAATCCGGATGCTGCACTGGAGCTATTTCCTGGGCTTGGGCATCATTCTGCTGGCATTGGGCGAACTGGCCTGGCGCTGGCAGCTGCGCCGGAACAAGGTGCGCCGCAACGTGCATCACCAGGCGTTGTTGGGGGCGCGGCAGCGGCATTAGGGACCAATTTGCGTCGCGGCTGCAATTTTGCCGCTTCCCCGGCCGTTGCCGACGGTTTGGGGCGGGGGGCTGGTATATTTGCCCTTCTTTGCGGCCGGACCTGGTCCCCGCCTTCCATTTGTTGCCTCGCATGGCCGACCTCAAACCGCCACTTTTTCCTTCTCCTGGTTCCGGTTCTACCCCCACGGCTCCGCGCCGCCGTTGGCCGTTGCGGCTGGCCAGCTGGGCTTGGGTGCTGTTTGGCCTGGTTATCATTTTGTTTTTGGTCTACCCGGTGCTGGTCAGCGCCAATTTTATGTTCCTCTTCGGGAAGTCGCCCAGTCTGGCCGATTTGGAGAATCCCAAAGTAGAGCAAGCCTCGGAGCTCTACACGTCGGATGGCGTCCTAATCGGCAAATACTTCCGCGAAAACCGCTCGCCGGTGCCGCTCAGTAAAATGTCACCGTTGCTCATCAAAGCGCTGATTGCTACCGAAGACCTGCGCTACTACGACCACGCGGGCATTGACCTCACGGCTGTGCTCGGCGGGTTTTACTCCTCGCTGCGGGGCGACAAGCGCGGCGGCTCCACCATCACCCAGCAGCTCGCCAAAAATCTCTACAAAATTCGTCGGCAGCAGAGCCGCGGGGCGTTGGGTTACATTCCGGTAGTAAGCACCATTGTGGCCAAAACCAAGGAGTGGCTCACCGCCGTGGAGCTGGAGCGGCACTACACCAAGGAAGAAATTCTGCGGATGTACCTCAATACCGTCGAGTACGGCTCCAGCGCCTTTGGCATCAAGGTGGCGGCCAAAACCTTCTTCAGCACCTCCCCCGACAGCCTCAAACCCGAGGAAGCGGCCATGCTGGTGGGCGTACTTAACAACCCCACGGCCTATAACCCGCGTTTTCACCCGGCCGCCGCGCTGCGCCGCCGCAACGTGGTGCTCGACCGCATGAGCCAGGCCGGCGTACTGCCCAAGGCCCAAATCGCGGCCCTCAAGGCTACGCCGATTACGCTGCACTACCACGTCGAAAAGCACATCGATGGGCCGGATACTTACTTCCGCAGCGCCATTAGCCAGTTTGTGGATGCCTGGTGCGACAGCACGGGCCACGACATGTACCGCGACGGCCTCAAAATCTACGTCACCATCGACTCGCGGATGCAGGCCCACGCCGAAGCGGCCCTGCACGAGCGCATGAAATCGTTGCAGCACCAGTTCGACAACTTTTGGCGCGATAAGGAATCAAACCCCTGGGTGGACGACGAGGGCCACGAAATCCCCGACTTCATCGAAACCCAGATGAAGCGCGCCGAGAGCTACAAAACGCTGGCCGCGCGTTACAAAAACCAGCCCCAGCGCCTCGATTCGGCCCTGCACGCCAAGCGGGCCATGAAGGTGTTTACCTGGAAACACGACGATAACGACACCACGCTGGTGATGTCGCCGCTCGATTCGCTGGCCTACTACAAGCACTTTCTGCAATCGGGCATGATGTGCATGGACCCCTTCACCGGCCAGATTAAGGCCTGGGTGGGTGGGCTCGACTACCGCTTTTTCCAGTACGACCACGTGAAGCAGGGCAAGCGCCAGGCCGGCTCCACGTTCAAGCCTTTCGTGTACCTTACGGCCCTTGATAACGGATACTCGCCCTGCGACCGCATCCGTGACCAGCGCGTGACCATCAAATACACCGAAAACGGCCAGCCCATGGAGTGGCAGCCCGACAACGTAACCCGCGAATACACCGGCCTCAACATGACGCTGCGCCACGCCATGGCCCGCTCCGTGAACTCGGTAACGGCCCAGCTGACCGAGAAAGTGGGCTGGGAAAACGTGGCCAACTACGCCCACAAAGTCGGCATCACGAGCCCGCTGCTGGCGGTGCCCAGCATCGGCCTCGGCTCGGGCGGCGACGTGAGCGTGTACGAAATGGTGGATGCCTACAGCACGTTCATGAACACCGGCTTCCGCTCCGAACCCCGCCTCGTCACGCGCATCGAGGACCGCAACGGCAACGTCATCAAGCAGTTCGACCCCGTGCAGAAACGCGCCATCTCGGCCGAAACTGCCTGGCTGATGACCTATATGCTGCGCGGCGGCATGGAGGAGCCCGGCGGCACCTCCCAGGCCCTTTGGGACTACGACCTCTGGCACAACGACAACCAAATCGGCGGCAAAACCGGCACCACCTCCAACTACTCCGACGGCTGGTACATGGGCATGACCAAAGACCTGATGACCGGCGTGTGGGTGGGCGGCGAAGACCGCAGCATCCACTTCACCGGCTCGCAGCAGGGCGAAGGCGGCCGCACGGCCCTGCCCATCTTCGGCAAGTTCATGGAGAAAATCTACAAGGATAAAGAGCTGGGCTACACCCCCGGTCACTTTCCCAAACCCTCGGTAAAAATCACCAAGAAGTACACCTGCGTCTCGCCCGAAGAGCCCCGCCGCCGCCGCGCCGAAGCCGTGGACACGATTGCCGCGGATAACCTCCTGGAGCAGATGAACAACGGCGGCGGCGTGCCCGACAGCGTGAAGGTCGTGCGTTAGGAGAAGCTACAATTGCTCTCGACAAAATGTAGCCTCCGTGCTCATTTGCATTTTGTCGGCTGCAACAGTCAGACTGCGCCATATTTCAGAGCTAAGTAGTCGGACATAAGTATTCGGTAGTCAGACCCAATATTAAATCTTGATTGACAGCACTTTGATGTCTGACTACTGACTACTTAATACTGGCTACCTACTTAAATGAATAGGCCGTTTCATCAGCAAGGTCCAATAGGCTTTCCAAAGCCAATCCCCATTCGCCTTGTCCCAGCATTTCAATGCGGAAAGGATACTGCCGATTAGCTTTATGTTCATCCGGAATCAGCAATACTATTTGTGCCAGGATGGCGGCCGACTTTAGTTGCTCAGGCGGCTTAGTCGCCTCGCTCAATCGTTTGGTAAACAAGCTAATGGGGTTTGCTATGAGTGCTACTCAAGCAATAATAAACCTTTATTGGCCATATCATAGAAGGCCTCGTCAACGTCATCGGATACCCCTCCGGAGCCATCGAATGCGTTTCCGGAGCCATCGGCTGGCTTGCGGAAGCATCGGAACGGTTTCCGCAAGCATCGGACAAGCCTTCGGAGTCATCGGATGCGTTTCCGGAGACGTTGAATGACTTGCGGGACCCTTGGAACGGTTGCCGGATGCGTTGGAAGCCTTTCCGAAGCCGTTGACAGGCTTTCTGCTTCAGGTTAGCCAAACAGCGACTCCAACGAAACCGGCTTGGCCCCGTGATGCACAATCAATATTGCCAAAGCATCCGGAGCCAGCACCTGATACATAATCCGGTACTGTCGGTACAAGAATTCCCGTAAATCAGGGCGGTTCAACTCGGGAATGATGCGGCCCATTAAAGGGTGGCTTTCGAGCAGGAAGACTCTTTCAAACACCCGTTCAATCAACGTGTCGGCAAAGCCGGCCGAGGAGGGGCGGTGGAACTCACTGGCCGTCTGAATACTCTCCAACGCCAGATTGGACCACGTTATTTTGACCATTCTTTCAACTTTTGCCGCGCCTCTTCAGTGGTGTAAACGTGGCCGGCGGCTACTTCCGCCATTGCGCGGTCAATCTTTTCCAACACAATGGCTCGGTCAAACAGCTCGTCCAGCGTAAACCTTTCGGGCAAATCCTGCAAGCTGGCAATAAGCGTGTCTTTCGTAATCATCGCGGAGTAGCATCAAGTGCTGGAAATGGCAGCTGCACTAAAGCTACGCAGAGTGATTGATTTTAATTCAATCCCCTTCATACAGCGCCTCCAGGGCCCCGCGCAGCTCCGGGTACTCAAACGTGAAGCCCTGCACCAGCACTTTCCGGGCGCTCACGTTCTGCGAGGCCAGCACAATTTCGCTCATCTCGCCCATGGCCAGCTTCAGGCCGAAGGCGGGCACTTTGGGCAGCAGCAGGCGGCGGTGCAGCACCTGGGCCAGTGTTTCGGTAAACTGGAGGTTGGTGACTGGGTTGGGGGCCACCGCGTTGTAGGTGCCGCGCCAGGCCGGCGCTTCCAGCATGGTGATAAACAGGCGGCACAAGTCATCGAGATGCACCCAGGACATGAACTGCTTGCCGCTGCCCAGCACAGCGCCCGCGCCCAGCTTCATGGGGCGGGCCATTTGGGGCAAGGCCCCGCCCTCGGTGCTCAGCACGATACCGATGCGCGGAATAACCGTGCGAATGCCCAGCGCCGCGACGGGCGCGGCGGCCAGTTCCCACTGGTGGGCCACATCGGCCAGGAAATCGTGGGTGGGCAGGCCGGCCGGCGTTTCCTCGGTGAGAACGGCCTCGGCGGTGTCGCCGTACACGCCGATGGCCGAGGCCGAAATAAAGGCCTTCACGTGGTGGCCGGGCTTGGCCAATTCGCGGTGCAGCAGCGCCAGGCCCCCGAGGCGGCTCGTCATGATGTCGCGCTTGCGCTCATCAGTCCATTTGCCGTCGCTCACGCTGGCTCCGGCCAGGTTCACGATGTAGTCGGGGTAATGCACAGCCGCTTCGTCAATAGTACCGGCCCGAGGGTCCCAGCGAAAGCTGCGGTAATGGCTGCTTTTGGCGGGCTCCCGGCTCAACAGCGCCACTTCGTAGCCGCTGTCAATTAGCATTTCGGCCAAACGGGTACCAATAAGGCCAGTGCCGCCGGTAATGAGGACTTTCATGGTTTGAGCTATCAGCTATCAGCTATCAGCTAATAGCTGCTGGCTGTTAGCTGGGTGAAGTAGGGCAGCAATGCTGCAAAAGGACCCAAAGCGAACAGCCAGCAGCTATCAGCTAATAGCTCAAAGTATTACTTACCGATTTGCCGCAAAAACTCGCGCCGCAAGGCTTCGTCGGTGGCAAAGCGGCCGCCGTACTCGCTGGTTAGCGTCGAGCTGCTGGTGTCGTTCACGCCCCGGCTCATCACGCACAGGTGGTCGGCTTCGATGAGCACGGCCACGTCGTCGGTGCCCAGGTTTTGCTTTAGCTCTTCGGCAATCTGGCGGGTGAGGCGCTCCTGCACCTGCGGGCGGCGGGCATAGTACTGCACCACCCGGTTCAGCTTGCTGAGGCCCACCACGTGGCTGCCCGGCAAGTAAGCTACGTGCGCCTTGCCGATGATGGGCACAAAATGGTGCTCGCAGCACGAAAACAGCGTAATGTCGCGCTCCACGAGCAGCTGGTGGTATTGGTAGCGGTTTTCGAACATCCGCACCTCGGGCCGGTGCCGGGGGTCGAGGCCCTTAAACCACTCTTGCACGTACATTTTGGCCACGCGCCGGGGCGTACCCGCCAGGCTGTCGTCGGTCAGGTCGAGGCCCAATTCGCGCATAATGGCCTCGAAATGGCCGCTAATGGCCGTAATCTTGGCTTCGTCGGTTTTGGCGAAGGCATCGTCGCGAAGCGGGGTGCGCAGGCCCGTGGGCAGGTGCGCGTCGGGTGCCGAAAACGGCCCGGAAGAGTTATCCATGGTATTCCACAAAGTTACGGTCCGTCTCGTAGAGTGTGACCGAAAGGGTCAGGCCGGCCTCCAGGTGGGGGCGTAGGCGCTGCCAAATAACCACGGCGATGTTTTCGGCCGTGGGGTTGAGGGTCCGAAAATCCTCCGTGTCAAGATTCAGGTTTTGGTGGTCGTAGCGGTCTAGCACCTCCCGCTTGATGAGCGTGCTCAAGCGCTTGGTGTCGTACACGTAGCCGGTTTCGGGATCTATTGCCCCGGTCAGGCGCACTATTAGGTTATAATTGTGGCCGTGGTAGTGCGGATTGTTACACTTGCCAAACACTTGTTGGTTGTGTTCGGCGCTCCAGGCGGGATTGTGCAGGCGGTGGGCAGCGTTGAAGTGCTCGGCGCGGCAAATGGTTACTTGCATAGGTGCCTACAACCTTGGTCAGCGGAGCTTTGTTGCGCCCGTCATCAGAGGAGGAGGGGCATCAGGCAGGTTTAGCAACAATTAATAGCACTTAGCAAAATAGCAGTATAATTAAAATAATAAAAACATCATTATTCCGAAAAAAGTGGGGTCCGAAAGAATTTGCATCAAATAAAGACCCTAAATTTGAAAAGCCAGACAACGGCATCGTTGCCACAAGTCTTTTCCCACGCCCATTTTTAAAGCTCTCAATAAGTTATTATTACCATGAAACGAAGCCTACTCATTGCATTACTTGTATGCCTGGCTACGCTGGGCAGCTATGCGCAAAAATCTCCTGTGAACGAGGAGGATAAGTCTATTAACAATATCCCCCGCAAAGGCCAGCAAGTGAGCATGCAGCTGGACAGCCGCCGCGTAGAGGCCGCCTGGCTCAAGAAGCTCAGCGAGAAATTCGGCAGCAAGCTGAAGAACGCCAAGGGTATTTTGACGCTCGACGGGGTGGTAATCGAAGAAATTGCCCCCAACTCCATCCGCGTTATCAGCAAGGTCGACGCTACGCCTACCGGTACCACCGTGTGGTGGAGCATTGACCTGGGCAATGCTTACCTCGCCAAAGATGCCACGCCCGTGCAGTGGAAATCGGCCGAGAAGTACCTGAAAGACTTCGCTCGCATGATGTACACCGAAGACCTGGTGTCGCAGATTGCCGATGCCGAGCGTGCCCTGGTGTCGTCGCAGAACAACCACGTGGCCGTAATTGAGAAGGCCAACAGCATCAAGAAAGACATCGAGAAGAACAGGGCCAAGAAAATTGAAATTCAGCAGATGCTGGCTGCCAACGCCGCCGAACTGCAGCAATTCAACAACCTGGTCGACCTGAACCTAAAAGAGCAGGAAGCCGCCCGGGGTGACATTGTGAACATGCGCGTGGCCCTGGAAGCCGTGAAAGACCGCATGAACAAGATTGAGTAGCCAGCGACCCACGGCTGACCAAACAAAAAGCCTCGCCGGTTCCGGCGAGGCTTTTTGTTTGCCCTAGGCTGCCAACCCGGGGCGCGTGAAATACGTTGGCAACAATGGCCGCGCCCTTTGCGGCCGTTTACCACAATACCAGCCAGCCCACCATGGAAAAGACAGAAGTTCAGCACCAAGTGCATTTGGACAGCGCCATCCACTTGCTCACTGGCGACCTCACGCAGGAAGCCGACCGCGCCGGCCTCGACAACCAGCTACAGCGGTGGATTGGAGACCTGAAAGATGCCAACAACCCGGTCTTTCACCAACTCATAGTCGACCTGCAAGCCCTGAAGGCTCACTTCGGTAGCGGCTCGCTCGACCTAGCCGTGATTGCGCCGCTTCTGGCCCGCCTGGGCACGCAAACTACTCAAGCCGCCAACTTTGCCGAGGGCAACACCGCGCCGCGCGTGGCCAAGCTGGGCGAGGTACTCACCGCCGTGGCGCAGCAACTGCAAGGCAGCATCGCCGTGCTGCTCGATGGCAGCCTGCCCCAGGATATGTCGACGCACGATTAGGTTGGTAGTAGCCGGTAGCTAGTGGTCTGACAACTTATACTCGTCGCGAAATGAAAGGCGAATAAAGGCTTAAAATTGTGCTATGGATATCAGGCTTTCGGATACGGAGCGGCAGTTGCTGCGGCAAGCGGAATGCGCCTGCCGGGGGAAGACGGGGTACGTACCGGTGACGGTGCTCCTACTGCTGG
>JAYULN010000500.1:0-3778 GCA_043763525.1 Hymenobacter sp. | reverse complement strand
ATGAGGGAAAGAATAGATTCAGGAAGATAGGGTCAGAACGATGTAGAGACGCGACCCTTCGCGTCTCCGGGTCCGCGCCGGTGGGGTGTCGGGCGGGTGTCGGGCGGGCGTCGTCCCACCATCGTTCAACGCGGAGACGCGAAGGGTCGCGTCTCTACACTGTTCGGGTGGCCTGCCCCTACATTTGCCTCCCTATGCTTCTACCCAGCCTGCTTACCCCTGACGCGGCCACGGCCGGCCTGCGCCGCCTGCGCCCTGCTCCCGAACAGCTCACCGAATTCCGCGCCTACCTGGCGGAGATGCTGCGGCACCTCGACCCGAACAAGATTGAGCGGCACGGGGAAACCCATATTCTTGATTTCCTGCGTGCTGTGAGCCGGCCCAGCGAGGGCGGCTCCCGCTACGGCAACGTGCACAACAAGCGCGACCTCGTGCTGCACCTCGGCATACGGCCGACTCGCCAGTGGCGGTGGTGCTGGAGGTGAAGGGCCCCAGGAACCCCGGCGAAATGCTGGCCCCCGACGACCTTAACCGCAAGGCCATGCAGCAGCTGCTGCTCTACTACCTGGAGGACCGCACCGACGAGCGGGCCGACGACTTCCGCCGCCTCGTCATCACCACGGGCTACGAGTGGTACGTGTTCGATGCCGTGGATTTCAACCGGCTGTTCTGGAAGGACAAGGCGCTGGTGAAGGCGTTTCGGGACTGGAAGGCGGGGGCCAAGGCCGCCACCGATACCGACTTCTTCTACAAAAGCATTGCCGGCAAGAAGCTGGCCGCTCTCGAAGGCGAGCTGCGCGTGGCCTACGTGGACCTGCGCCCCGGCCTGCCCACCAAGGCCGCCGAGCTGCTGGCCCTCTACCGTCTCTTCCACCCTGCTTACCTGCTGAAGGAGCCCCTCACCGGGCGGCGCGACCCCAACACCCTCAACCAGGAGTTCTACAACGAGCTGCTGTATCTGACGGGGCTGAAGGAGGACAAGCAGGGCGGCCTGCGCCGCATTGGCCGCTGCCCCGAGGCCGAGCGCCAGCCCGGCTCCCTGCTCGAAAACACCCTGCGCAAGCTCAGCACCGGCCACGGGCTGAACAACCTGCCGGCCGCCGAGCGCCCCACCTACGGCGACACCCTGGAGGCCCAATTGGAGGAAGTGGCCCTGGCCCTGTGCCTGATGTGGGTGAACCGCCTGCTGTTTCTCAAGCTGCTGGAGGGGCAGCTGGTGCGCTACCACGCGCCCGCCGAGGCCGCCCCCTTCCGCTTCCTGCACCCGGCCAAGCTCACCGACTACGACGAGGTGCTGACCTTGTTTTTCGAGGTATTGAACCGCGCCCCCGCCGACCGCAGCCCCGACGTGCGCGCCGCCTTCCCCGAGGTGCCCTACCTCAACTCCTCCCTCTTCGAGCCCAGCCCGCTGGAGGGCCACACCTTCGACATCAGCGGGCTGCGCGACGGGCTGGGGCTGGTGTTCGAGAAGATAAACGGCTACCGCGACGGCTCGTTCTACACCCCCGGCTTCGTGACCATGTACATGGCCCGCCAGACGCTGGGCCGCGCCGTGCTGCGCCACTTCGCCCAGGCGACTGCGTGGCCGGCGCTGGCCGGGTGCGAGTCCATCGAGGACTTGCCGGATGCCTTCGCGGCCATCAAGCGGCCCGAGCGGCTGGCCTACGCCGCCCACTTCAACCCCCTGACGGTGCTGGACCCGGCGGTGGGCTCGGGCCACTTTTTGGTGAGTGCCCGCTAGCTATGCTCACTGACCAATTTAGTAGTTTTACCAATGCCTTCACCTGACCTCATTTTGGACCCACTCCCCAATCCTATCACGCAAGCGCGTATCGAGCGCATTGTCTCCTATTTGCCCTATCTCCGGGAGGGCCAGCTTATTTGGGTGGAGCGCATCGTGCTTCAATTCCGGCAGCCAAAGGTGTTTGTAGCCAATCCGACCAGTGACCTGATTGATGAATGTTTCGTGGAGGACTTTGGCGATGCGCTGCGCCTGCATCATTGTTTTTCGGCAGATGCCTTTGCCAAGGACAAGTTTGAATACACCGCCGTCCGCGTGTGGGGCCAGTGCGGGCGCGTGGCCGAGATGGCCCCTCCGGGCAACCCCGGCCACGACGTTTCCGTGGGCGCGATACGTATTTCGTTAAAGACCCAGGCTGACCGCAACCTGCGTCTAGGTGTCGTCAATATTCATAAGTTTATGGAGCTGGGTCGTGGCAGCTGGACCGACCAACCGGCAGACTTGGTCATGTCGCGCGACCAGTATCTAGCGCACTTACAGAAGTACGACCGGGTCTTGGTGTTACGCAACACGACGTACCCTGCTTACCCAAGCCGCTTGTGGCGCTACGAGCTAATCGAGATTCCGAAAGACCTGTTGGCGCAAGCCGCTCATGGAACGCTGGAAATGATGCTCGACAGCCGTCAGATGCCCAAGCCAGGCTATTGCCGTGTGTTAGACAGCGAGGGCAATCCCGCCTACCGGCTTTACTTTGATGGCGGGACGGAGCGGAAGCTCAAAGTGCAGAACATTCGACGCGACTTATGCGTGGTGCATGCCACTTGGGAGTTTGACATTCACGAGTTGGACGAGCCCGCTCCTATTGGCTAAAGCGCCAGGGCCGGTAGCCGGAGTTTTTGTAGGCGCTTTTCGGCCAGCGCAGCATACTCGGGGTTCAATTCAATGCCGGTGCAGTTGCGCCGCAGGCGCAAGCTGGTTTCTCCCACTGTGCCCGAGCCAAAGAACGGGTCGAGTACCTGGCCCCCAACCGGGCAGCCCGCTTTGATGCACGGCGCGACAAGGGCCGGCGGGAAAACCGCAAAGTGGGCTTCCCGGTAAGGCTCGGTATTGATGGGCCATACGGTGCGGCGGTTGCGGGTGGTCCGTCCGTCCTGGGTTGGCTCTACGATGGCGGCGTGGTCGTAGTAGTAGCTTTCCGATTTGGTGAGTAAGAACAGATACTCGTGGGATTGGGTCGGCCGGTCCTTCACAGATTCGGGCTGGCAGTTGGGCTTGTGCCAGATAATATCAGACCGCAGATACCAGCCATCGGCCTGTAAGGCGAACGCCAGACGCCACGGCACCCCAATCAGGTCCTTGGGTTTGAGCCCAGCGGGGGTAGGCGGGCGGTAGCTCATGGCGCGCGCGGGATTTTTCTTGTCGGTGTCGCGCCAGGTGCGGCCCCCGCTCGTGTAGGAGTCACCAATATTGAGCCATAGCGTACCGTCAGGCCGCAAGACCCGTCGCACTTCCCGAAAAACGCCCACCAAGTCAGCTATGTAATCCCCCAGCTCCATTTCAGCACCAATCTGTCCGTCGATGTTGTAGTCGCGCAGCCCCCAATAGGGCGGACTGGTTACGCAAGCATTAAAACTGTCATTAGCTAGCTGGCTCAACGCATTGCGTGCATCGCCTAATAGCAAGCGGCAAGTGGGAGCGTCGGGGGAGGGCTCAGCTACAAAAGAAATAGGAGATTCGGTGGTAAGCACGGTGAGAATAATAATAGGATTATCAAGCAAGTTACCACCAAAGTAGGCCTTGAATTAGTGAGAAGGGCTAGAATTGGCCCCCAGCTGCCCACCCCCGCCGCCACGCCGGCCGGGCAAGCGGCCATTGCCGCGCTGGTGCAGCAGATTCTGGCGGCCAAAGCGGCCGATGCCGCCGCCGACACCGCCGCCTTGGAAGCGGCCGTCGATGCCGCCGTGGCCGCCTTGTACGGGGTGGTGCTGCCGGGGGCGGCGGTCGGGGTGTAGCGGCGCGACCCTGCGCGTCTCGGCG
>JAYULN010000499.1:0-1496 GCA_043763525.1 Hymenobacter sp. | reverse complement strand
AACCGCCGCAGCGCCCCCACAATCCGCTCCTTCATTTCCCCCGCCGCATCGTTGGTAAACGTAATGGCCAGAATGTGCTTGAAATACGCCGGGTCATCGCCGCCCAGCGCCAGCAACAGGTATTCTTTCGTTAATTGGTACGTCTTCCCCGAGCCGGCCGAAGAGGAGTAGATGCGGAAGGAGGGAGGCATAACTTTACAGTGTTTTCCAAATAAATTCAACGAGATGCTGACCGTGCTTTTCGCTCAAGCTATGATGGCAGCGCCATTTGTCTTAGCCTTCTTTTTCGCTGTAGTATTCGCGTTTTCAATGGCTGTCCTCATTATTGGTAGCTGGGCAGCAACAATATTCGGATTTATTAACGGGGATAAATCGAGTCGATTCAGGCTTTTTTCTCAAATCTCAGCTGTCATTGCAATCTTGTTTATAGCAGGCTTTATTGTTTATTACAATTGGCTTGCTACACAAGAGCCTTGGATAAATTAGAGAGTTGAAATTTATTAAGTGCTAACGTGATTACACTACTCATGCGTCAGCCAACTCACCATCTCCGCCGTCACCCGCACCGGCCGGCCGCTCTTGGGGTCGAGCAGTACCCAGGTGGTTTCGGCCTCGCACAGCAGCACGTCATCGGCGGCGCGGGTCAGGCGGGTGTAGCGCAGCGACGTTGCCCCGCTGGTTTCACCTACCCAAGTGGTGGCCCGCAGCGTCTCGCCCGCGAAGGCTGATTGCAGGTAGCGAATCCGATGCTCGCGCACCACCCAGATAATCTGGTCGCGCATCTCCACCGGGCAAATGCTCAGCCAGTGCGCCCCCGCCACGTCCTGCACCCAGCGCAGATACTCCACGTTGTTGGCGTGGCCCAGCGCATCAATGGCACTGGCGGGCACCTGAAATTCGTAGGAGAAGGCGTGGGCGGGCGCGGCGGGCATACTGTATAGAAGAGGAAGGGGCTACAAAAGAACGTCAGGCAGCGCGTAGCATCATTACCCCACCGTTCTGTCATGCTGACTCAGGAAGCATCCTCTCGTCGCCGAACGATTTGTTGAGGCGTAATTAGGATGCTTCGCAAGCTCAGCATGACAGAGCGGGGCGAAAGCAGCAAATAGGTGCGCGCTGCCTGACGCTCACTCCCAGGCACACATCCATTGAAAAAAATATCTATCGACTTGCTCATTTGGAATTTATGCCTATCTTTGACGCAACCTAAGAAACCAAGCCACGGTGGCCCAAAAGCTTAGGGAAACCCACAACACAACCACCATGCCCACCGGAACGGTAAAATTCTTTAATGAGACCAAAGGCTTTGGTTTCATCAAAAACGACGAAACTGGCGAAGACATTTTCGTTCACATCAGCGACCTGCAAGTAAGCTCGATTCGCGAAAACGACAAAGTTCAATTTGAAGTAGCCCAGGGCAAAAAAGGCCCGAACGCTGTAAAAGTATCGCTGGTTTAGTCCTGCTTTAGCTTTGTAATAAGAAAGCCCGCCTTTGG
>JAYULN010000498.1:0-3793 GCA_043763525.1 Hymenobacter sp. | reverse complement strand
ATGCCCAAAGACAGCCACGGCCGCGATGCCGTGCTGGTGGGCCGCCTGCGCCGCGACGAAACCCAGCCCCGCACCCTCAATATGTGGATTGTGGCCGACAACCTGCGCAAAGGCGCGGCCACCAACGCCGTGCAGATTGCCGAGTACGTGGTGGCTAACAGAACGATGTAGAGACGCATACTTACGTCTTGTCGTTGAACGATTCAGACCGCAATGCATAGGTGATTTTCACGCAGTGTTTCGGGGTGTTAACATCGTTCAACGACGAGACGCAAGTATGCGTCTCTACATCGTATAAGTAGTCGAACATAAGTATTCGGTAGTCAGGCCCAATGTTAAATCTTGATTGACAGCAGGTTGATGTCCGACTACTGACTACTTAATACTGGCTACCTACTTAGAAGGTAATGCGTGCTTTACTCCTGGTTTGGTTGTTGCTGCCGACCGGTCCCGTTCTGGCCCAAGCTATGCTGCGCGGCCGGGTGCTCGATGCCGAAACCCATCAGCCCATTCCCAATGCCCAGGTGGGCGTGGCCGATAACCGCATCGGCACGAGTACGAACGACGACGGGCGCTTTGCCCTCAGCATTCCGCCGCCATACCAGCAGGAGCGGCTGGAAGTAGTGCTGCTGGGCTACCGCAAGTACAGCCAGGCACTGCCGCCGCTGCCGGGGCCGGAGCTGCGCATTGAGCTGCAAATCAGTCCGGCGGCGCTGGGCGAGGTGCGCGTCACGGCTTCGGTGCTGGGCATTGTGCGCGAGGCGGTGGACCGCATTCCGCAGAACTACGCCGGGCGGCCCACCCGCCTCACGGGCTTCTACCGCGAGTCGGACAACGATGCCGGGGGCCGGCCGCGCTACCTTATCGAGGGTGTGCTCACGGTGTTCAAGGCCCCGTACCGGCAGGGCACCACCCACGGCGACGTGCAGATTCAGCAGTCGCGCAAGGTCGATTTGCGACCCGACCAGCCCATGCGTATCGACTGGGCCGGCGGGCCATTTATTGCCCACTCGGGCGATTTCGTCCACGGCCGGGCGCAGTTTATCGATGCCAAACACTTCCGCGACTACGACTACCGCCTGGCCCCCGGCAGCAGCTACCAGGACCGCCCGGTGTACGTCGTCACCTTCGCCCCGAAGCCCGGCAACCGCCGCGCCGACTTCGAGGGGCGCATGTACATCGACCAGGACAGCTACGCCTTTTTGGGGGCCGAATGGCACTACACGCCCGTCGGCCTCGCCCACGGCGACCATCCCGCCGATGCCCGCAGCCTGCGCGTGGCCTTCCAACCCTACGCCGGGCGCTGGCACCTGAAAACCGTGTGGTGGCAAACCAAATACCAACCCAAGGGCAACGACCTATTTACCTATTTCGGCGAGTTTCTGACCACGGCCATCGACACCGCGCAGGCCCCGCCGCCCACCTACGCCGAGCGCGCCCAGGTCAACGACGTGTTTCTGACCAACCCGGCACCCTACGACTCGGCGTTCTGGCAGAACAACACCACGCTGCTGCCGCCTGCCGCCCTGCGCCAGGTCCTGCTCGACCAGCCGCGCCAGCACCGGGCCGATTCGCTGTTCAACCTGCCGCCGCCCTCGGTCGCCGCGCCGCTGCCGGCCGAGGAAGCCCCACCCCAGGAGCCGAAGTTTAAGCTGTCGCGGCGGCTGCGCTACGGCATTGGGATGGGAGTGCGGCCCCTGAACATGGCGGCCGCCAGTCTGGGACTCGACTATGCCCCGGCGGGCTACGCGTTCCGGGCTTCGGGCGCGGTTGATTTGGCCTCGCAGGATTGTGCCGGCTTGCAGTGCTACGAGTACGACTTTGAGCTAAACCCCGCGCTGGCCGTGCGCTTCGTCACCCACAGCTTGTTTCGGAGGTTTTCGGGCAATGGCTGGGAAGCGGGCCTGAGCTACCAGCGCAACCTGAACCCGCGTCGCCGGCCGGTGTTCGGGCGCGTGGGCCTGGCCTACGCCCGCCAAACGGTGGGTCGTAACATCGACACCTTCGCTAATTCCGATACCGGGCTGCGCGTGGACGGGGTTAAGCTCGGGGCCGATGAGCTGAGTGTGCGCGTGCAGTCCCTCACCACGGCCCTGTTGCCCAAGCTCGGCCTGGGCCTGGAGCTGACCCATCAGTTTGAATTGGTGGCTGATGCCGGCTACCTGCTGCCTTTTAACACCCGCTCCCAGTTGGAGGTGAGCGAGGAAAGCGGCTTTTTCCTGTTCCGCAATTCGGCCACCATCAGCCTGCCCAATGCCGATGCCCAGCTGCGCGTGAACGGCCAATCCGCCGCCGCCGTGCCATGGCAGCTGAACCGCTGGCTGCTCAGCTTCGGCATTCTCTACCGTATGCGCTGATACCAATGACATCCAAAACACTGCCCCTCGCTTTCTTCCAGCGCCCCGATGTGCTGACTATTGCCCGCGAGCTGCTGGGCAAGCACCTGTACACGAACATCGACGGCATCGCCACGGCCGGCCGCATCGTCGAAACGGAGGCCTACCGGCACGAGGGCGACCATTCGCTGACCCTGCATTTGCAGCGCAAGCGCCACCAGGCCCAGGGCCTGCACGTGCCCGGCGGCCACGCCTACATCTACACCGTGTACAACCGCCACGCCCTGTTCAACATCGCCACCCACGATGCCCGGCATCCCGACGCGGTGCTGATTCGGGCGGTGGAGCCGACCGTTGGCATTGCCGAAATGCTGCGCCGCCGCGGGCTGGCGAAGCCAGTCCGTGCCCTCACTGCCGGTCCCGGCGTGCTAAGCCAGGCGTTGGGCATCACGCCCGCCCTCACCGGCCAGCCCGTTACGGGGGAGGTAATCTGGTTTGAAGACTACGGCGAGGAGGTAGCGCCGGTTGCTATACTGGCCAGCGCCCGCGTGGGGCTGGCTTATGCCGGGGCCGAGGCGGCCGGGCGGCCGTGGCGCTTCCGGCTGCACGATAGTAAGTGGACCAGCCCGGCCAAGTGAGGTGGCGAAGGAATGAGAAAGGAAAGGAGGTCATGCTGAGCTTGCCGAAGCATCTCTACCGCTTCGTTGCAATCAGTATTGATTACATACTGCGGTATAGATGCTTCGGCAAGCTCAGTATGACACCTCTTTTCTTTTTTCTCATTCACTCGGCACATAATGATTGGCCCGCAAAATTTCCATCAACCGCTCGGGCCGGGCTACGGGTGCGTAGCCGAACTGCTGGTAGAGGCCGTGGGCATCCCAGGTGCCCAGCATGTAGCGGCGCAGGTGTTGCAAGTCGGGGTGGGCTAAAATCTGTTCCATCAGCCACTTCGAGAGGCCCTGGCCGCGGTGCTTGGTCAGCACAAATACGTCGCAGAGCCAGGCAAACGTGGTGTAGTCGCTGATAATGCGGGCGAAACCAGCCTGGCGGCCATCGGGGGCGTAGAGGCCGAAATTGAGAGAATGGGTAACGGAGCGTTCCACGGTGGCCCGCGGAATGTGCTTGGCCCAGTACGACTCCTCGCTCAGCCAGCGATGAATAGCGGTGATGTCGAGTCGGGCCGGGTCGGTGCTGACGACGTAGCCGGTGGGGCTGGTGGCGGTGAAGAAATCGGGCATAATCAGGGAATGAAAGCAACGGCAAGCTACTATGGCCGGTCTGGCATCTATTGGCCGCGTGGTTTCGCTAATCAAAATAGCGCACTCACAGTTACATACTGCTGTTACGCGGTGCCTTGGTTTAAGCGCCGCTGGGGGGGTAGCGCGAACTTTGTCGTTCGCGTCCCCGTGCCGTTCGGGCGGCTTTACTGGCGCGAGGACGCGAACTGCAGAGTT
>JAYULN010000497.1:0-1497 GCA_043763525.1 Hymenobacter sp. | reverse complement strand
TGGCGTAGGTGAGCAGCGACGAGCCCGGTATCTGGAACCCCAGAAAATCGACCATGTCGGTGGGGTTGATGGCCTTGGTGATGCTGCCCCAGTAAATCGGGAAAATCGAGCTCGTAATCACCAGCGGGTACACCGAGTTGGCCCAGTCGTAGAACGTCCAGCCGGTGGTGATGCGCTTGTTGTCCTTTTCTACCGCACCGGCGGCGGGTTGGAGCGTCGAAGATGGAGTCATAAAATGATAAGGCGGGGCGTGAAGGATTGTGCCGGGCAAGGTAACGGGTTTTTGGGGTTCGGGTTGGGAATTGGCGAAAAAGCCTGGGGCCGCTTACCGTTCGCACCGCGCAGCTAGCCGTGTGCTTGCCGACACCCACTGCCCGATGGGCTGGCACGGCTTGGTTTATAAATAATTAATAATAAATATTTACTATATTTAATATTAATTGTCGAAGCATCGACGCTCCGACAAAACCCCTTGGCTATGAACAACCCTTCCTTCCCACGATTGGGCCGCTGGTGCCGCCCCTTCGCCCTGCTGGCCCTCGGCATGCCGCTCTTTTTGGTGGCTTGCAAAAAAGATGACGACACGCCCGCCGTGCAGCCGTCCGTGGCGTATGGCCCCACCGTGCAGGCGGGCACCGGCTCGGCCCGCAGCTTCGTAGCCGCCGATGCCAGTGGCAAGCCCACCGAAATCGGCGTAGCGCTCACCGAAACCGCCCTTACCGGCCTGCCCGCCGCGCCGGCCACGGGCACCATGTACGACCTGGCCCTGCCCGGTGGCAGCGCCACCACGCAAATGCCGTTCGACCATATCTCCTTCGGCTGGAACCCCAACGGCCACGACCCCATCCCCATCTACGGCGTGCCGCACTTCGACGCGCACTTTTACCTCCAGTCCTTGGCCGCGCAGCACACCATCACCCTCGACGACCCCAAGGGCGACATTTTCCCGACTCCCAACAGGCTACCCGCTGGCTACATCACCCCGCCTAACGTAGTACCTGACCGCACCGTGCCCATGATGGGCCGCCACTGGGTAGACCCTACCAGCCCCGAATACACGCCGGGCACGGCCTTCACCCACACCTTCGTCTACGGCACCTACGACGGGCACGTTACCTTCATTGAACCGATGCTCACCAAAGCCCTGCTGGTAGCAAGCGTGAACGTCGCAAAGTCCATTCCACAGCCTACTGTATATGAGGTAACGGGCAAGTACTTTCCCAGCACCTACACCATTCGCTACGATGCCACCACGAAGGAGTACATCATTTCGCTGAAGGAGATGGTGATGCACTGAAAAGCGGGCCGGCCCCGACAACGCCCCCGCAAGCCCGGCCAAGGCCTTACCGCTGAAAATATTATCACATAAAAAAGCCCGTTTCCAGCAAGGAAACGGGCTTTTTGTTGAGGGGATGGGATTCGAACCCACGATGACCTTTTGAGCCATACACACTTTCCAGGCGTGCTCCTTCGACCACTCGGACACCCCTCAAGGAT
>JAYULN010000496.1:0-9540 GCA_043763525.1 Hymenobacter sp. | reverse complement strand
GAATGAAAACGTGGCCGTTGCGGACCAAATCGGGGAAAAACTGGAGAAAGAACGTGAGCAGCAGCAGGCGAATGTGCATGCCGTCGACATCGGCATCGGTGGCCACCACTACGCGGTTATAGCGCAGGTGCTCAATGCCTTCCTCAATGTTAAGGGCGTGCTGGAGCAGGTTCAACTCCTCGTTTTCGTACACGATTTTCTTCTTCAGCCCTAAGCAGTTCAGCGGCTTGCCGCGCAGGCTGAATACGGCTTCCAGCTCCACGTTGCGGCTTTTGGTGATGCTGCCCGAGGCCGAGTCGCCCTCCGTAATGAACAGCGTGGTGAGCAACTCCTTTTCGGCCCCGTCCTTGGCGTTTTCGCCCAGGTGGAAGCGGCAGTCGCGCAGCTTGCGGTTGTGCAGATTGGCTTTTTTGGCACGCTGGTTGGCTAGTTTTTTCACGCCGGCCATGTCCTTGCGCTCCCGCTCATTTTGCTCGATGCGTTTTTTGAGCGCCTCGGCCACGGCGGGGTTCTTATGCAGGTAGTTATCGAGGTTTTCCTTAACGAAATCCAGAATGAAGCCGCGTACCGTGGGGCCGTCCTCGCCCATGTTGATGCTGCCGAGCTTGGTTTTGGTCTGGCTCTCGAACACGGGCTCCTGCACCCGGATGGAAACGGCCGCGATGACGGAACCGCGCACGTCGGCGGCATCGTAGTCCTTCTTGTAAAACTCGCGCACGGCCTTCACCACCGCCTCGCGGAAAGCGGCCAGGTGGGTGCCACCCTGGGTGGTGTACTGGCCGTTCACGAAGGAATAATACTCCTCGCCGTAGTCGTTGCCGTGGGTCATGGCCATCTCAATATCCTCTCCCTTGAGGTGGATAATCGGATAGCGCAGGTGCTCCACGTCGGCCTTGCGGGCCAGCAGGTCGAGCAGGCCATTTTCGGAGTAATATTTCTGGCCGTTGAAGTTAATCGTGAGGCCGGCGTTGAGGTAAACGTAGTTCCAGATTTGGTTTTCGAGGTACTCCGGGATGAAGCGGTAGTTCTTGAAAATCGTATCGTCGGGCTGGAACGTAACGAGCGTACCGTTGCGCTGGCCGGTTTTCTGGGGCTTGGGGTCGCTCACGAGCTTGCCCTGGGCAAATTCAGCCGCTTTCATAATTCCTTCGCGCACGCTCTGCACCAGGAAGTAGCCGCTGAGCGCGTTCACGGCCTTGGTGCCCACGCCGTTCAGGCCCACCGACTTCTGGAACACCTTGCTGTCGTACTTGCCGCCGGTGTTGATTTTGCTCACCACATCGACCACCTTGCCCAGCGGAATGCCGCGCCCGTAGTCGCGCACCTGCACCCGGCTGTCGGAAATTTTGATGTCGATGGTGCGGCCGTGGCCCATCACGTGCTCGTCGATGCAGTTGTCGACCACCTCCTTCACCAGCACGTAGATGCCGTCGTCGTAGGCCGAGCCGTCGCCGAGCTTGCCGATGTACATGCCCGGCCGCAGGCGGATGTGCTCGCGCCAATCGAGCGAGCGGATGCTGTCTTCGTTATAGCCGTGGTCGGGCGCTTTGGTGGGCGCTTCGGGGGCATCGGTAAGTAGTTCGTCGTTCATTGAGGCAACTGTTCTCCAGATTTGAGGTAAAATAACGCAGAAATCGGCGGGAGGGCAAGAAATATTGCCAGCTTGTTTAGTATATACCCGCTAATTTATTTAGTTCGCAACACGATTCGCGCGGGCCGGGTTCACCCGGCGCTGCCGTGGTCGCCTTCGTTTTTCATTGGCAAGTGGCAGCGCTTGTTTTATCCTTGACTGTATGTTTCCTCCTGTAATCAATCGTAACACGTCGCCGGCACGGGTAATGCAGCAAAGCGGGGCCACGCCCGAAGCCAAGCTGGCTCCGGTGGTGCATTATACGTTCCTGCTGATTGGGCTGTCGCTGCTCGTGTTTGTGCTGCACAAGCTCGACAGCATTCTGCTGCCGCTGTTTTTTTCGGCACTACTGGCCACCCTGCTCCTGCCGCTGGTAGTGCGCCTCGAAAGCTGGCGCTGGCCGCGCGTGCTGGCTATTTTGGTGGCAGTGCTGCTGCTGGTGGGCAGCATCGCGGGCCTCATTGTGCTGTTCGGCTCCCAGATTCTGGATTTGAAGGCCGAGTTGCCGCTCATCAAGCAAAAGCTGCTGGTGTTTTTCGACCAGGGCCAGCAGTGGATGCATAACCGCTTCGGCACCGACGTGATGAGCAAGGACGAGCTGATTGACTCGTCGATGAAATCGGTGAAAAAATCGGCCGGCGGCGTGCTGGGCACCACCATCAGCACCACGGCCGGGGTGCTGAGCGTGCTCACGCTGGTGCCGATTTACATCTTCTGCCTGCTGTATTACCGCGACCACATCCGGCAGTTTATGTTCCGGTTTGTGACCCCCGACAAGCGCACGACCGTGCTGCACACCATAGACAGCATCCAGACCGTGGTGCAGGCCTACATTCAGGGGTTGCTCACGGTTATCGTCATCGTGTCGATTCTGAATGGCATCGGGCTACTGCTGCTAGGGGTAAAATTCGCCATCTTCTTCGCCATTTTCGCCTCGGTGCTGGCCGTCATTCCCTACATCGGCATTTTGGTGGGGGCCACCATTCCGGCCCTGATAACGCTGGTCGAAACGGGTTCGCCGGGCAAGGCGGCGGCCGTGGTGGGCGTGTTCGTGTTCGTGCAGTTTCTGGAAGGCAACTTTATTACACCCATGATTACGGGCTCGAAAGTGAGCATTAACCCCATGGCCGCCATCGTGGCCCTGATTTTGGGCGGCGAGCTGTGGGGCACGCCCGGCATGATTCTGAGCATTCCGCTGGTGGCCGTGCTTAAAGTGGTGTTCGATGCCAATAAGACGACCGAGCCCTGGGGCTTTTTGCTGGGCGACGTGACCGATGGGGAGGAAACCCGGAAGGACAAATCGGACGACAAGAAAGGCTTCCTGGCCAAGGCCTGGCGCATGCTGAAGCGAATGTAAAATTTGGTCATTTTTCAATATTAAGTATTTATATCATATATTTTTTGTATATTTATAATTCGTTTATTATCTCACTTTAACCCCTGCTACTATGACAACGCCCAATGAAAAGACAACCCGCGCTTACATCGAGCTGCTCGAAATCAACAAAACAGCCACCAAAGGCTACAAGGAAGCCGCCGAAGGCGTAACAAACCCGCAGGTGAAATCGGAGCTCAACCGCTTTTCCCAGCAACGGGCCCAGTTTACCAATGAGCTCACCCAGCAAGCCAGCCGCCTGGGGGTCGACCCCAACAAGACGACCATGGAAGGGGCCCTCACCGAAGTGGCCGCGGCCGTGCATCGCAGCTGGGTTAATGTGAAGGCGGCCGTGACCGAGCACGACGATGCCGCGATTTTGAGCGAATGCGAAACCGGCGACACGAGCGCCCTCAAAGCTTACGACAATGCCCTGAAAGCGCCCGACATGCCCGCACCGGTGAAAACCGTTATCGAGCACCAGCGCACGGAGATTATGTCGGCTAAGAATACGGTGGCACGCCTGAAGAGCAGCGCCAGGCCGATTCACTAGGGCGGGAATCGGGCGGTGAGCGGCCGCTTTAACCTGGCGGCTCCGCTGGTTCCGCCTCAAAATCTCTTTTTTAAAAGGCAGTCCCACAAGGGCTGCCTTTTTTCTTGCAACCTTCTGCGGGACTAAGTTTGTTAGTTTTCCTACCGACCACTTTTTCGCGCCGCTTTGTACGCCATCATCGACCTTGAGACCACCGGCGGACAGCCCACCCAGGACCGCATCACCGAAATTGCCATTTACATCCACGACGGCGAGAAAATAGTGGACGAGTACGCTACGCTGCTCAATCCCGGGCGGGCCATTCCGCCGTTCATCACCCAGCTCACGGGCATCACCAACGACATGGTGAGCGACGCGCCCAAGTTCCACGAGGTGGCCCGCAAGGTGGTGGAAATGACTGAGGGATGCGTGTTTGTGGCCCACAACGTGCGGTTCGACTACTCGTTTCTGAAGAAAGAATTTGCCGACCTGGGCTACAACTACTCGCGCAAAACGCTGTGTACCGTGCGCCTGAGCCGGTCGCTTATTCCGGGCCAGCCCAGCTACAGCCTGGGCAAGCTGTGCCAAAACATCGGCATTCCGCTCGAAGGCCGGCACCGCGCCGCCGGCGATGCCCACGCCACGGCCCTGCTCTTCGGCAAGCTGCTCAAAATCACCACCGAAAGCGAGGACTTGCCGCACGGCACCAATACCAGCCATACCCTGGCCCGCGTAGATGCCCTGGCCCCCGCCGGCCGCCGGCCCGACGGCACCAAAACGCCCTCGCCCAAGCGCGTGGCGGCCGTGCAGTCGGCCATTAAAGAGGCCCTGATGCCACCGCTGGTGTCGGCGGCGCTGGTGGCCCGCCTGCCGCAGGCCACGGGCGTGTACTACTTCCACAACGAAGCCGGCGAGGTGATTTACGTGGGCAAGTCCATCAACATCTACAAGCGGATTCAGCAGCACTTTGCCGTGGATGTAAAGTCGCGCAAGAGCCTGGATTTCAAGAATTCGATTGCCGATATTACCTGGGAGCTGACCGGCTCGGAGCTGGTGGCGCTGCTGTATGAGTCGCACCTGATTAAGCAAATGAAGCCGGCCTACAACCGGGCGCAGCGGCGCTCGGTGTTTCCGGCGGGCATCTATTTGCGGGTGGATGAGCAGGGCTACAAGCGCCTGGCCTACGGCCGCGCCGATGCCCGCAACGCCGAAATTCCCATCATTGCGCTGGGCAATCAGTTCAAGGCCCAGGGCTTTCTCTACCACAAGGTGGCCAAATACAACCTCTGCCAAAAGCTGTGCGGGCTGTACAAAACGCCCGGCGGCTGCTTCGACTACCAAGTGCATCGCTGCCTGGGGGCCTGCGTGGGCCAGGAGCCGCCGGGGAGTTATAATTCAAGAGTCGACGAGGCCATCGACAGCATCAGCTACGAGCACGAAACCTTCGTGGTCATCGGCGCGGGCCGCACCGAGCTGGAGAAAAGCATCGTGCTGGTGGAGAATGGCCGCTACCGGGGCTTCGGCTACGTCGATGAGACGTTCACGGCTCGCAAGCTGGCCGATTTTCGGGATGTAATTAAAGCGTATGCTGACAACAAGGACGTGCAGCAGATTATCCGGCAGCACCTGCGCACCAAGCGCAAGGGCGAGCGGGTGAAGGTGTTTGGGTGATTTGGCAGCGTTTACACGCAAAAGGGCGGCTCCAGAATCAGAGGCCGCCCTTTTGCATGTAAACGCTGCTGCACTACTTGTTACTTCTTGTTACTTCTTGTTACTTCTTGCCCGCCACAATCTCCTCCACCACCAGCGGGTCGAGCAGGGTGGTTACGTCGCCGAGGTTGCTGGTTTCGCCTTCGGCGACTTTGCGCAGGATGCGGCGCATGATTTTGCCAGAGCGGGTTTTAGGCAGGCCCGATACGAGCTGGATTTTATCGGGTTTGGCGATTTTGCCGATTTCGGCCACCACGGTTTCGATGATGCTGGCCTCCCATTGGGTGCGCTCGGAATCAGTTTTGGGCAGCCCGTTCTGGCAGATAACGTAGGCGTAAATGCCCTGGCCCTTCACGTCGTGCGGGTAGCCGACTACGGCGCTTTCCACCACATGCTCATTCTGGTTGATGGCGTTCTCGATTTCGGCGGTGCCGAAGCGGTGGCCGCTCACGTTGATAACGTCATCGACGCGGCCGATGATGCGGTAGAGGCCGTCGGCATCGCGCCGGGCCCCGTCGCCGGTAAAATAGTAGCCGGGATAGGGCTGGAAGTAGGTTTGCTGGGCGCGGGCGTGGTCGCCCCAGGTGGTGCGGAGGATGCCGGGCCAGCTGCCCTTTATCGCCAGGTAGCCCTCCTGGTCGTTGCCTTCGATTTCGGTGCCGTCCTGGCTTAGGAGCACGGGCTGCACGCCGGGCAGCGGCAGGCCGGCGCGGGCGGGCACGCTGGGCGTGATGCCGGCCAGGGCCGAAATCATGATGCCGCCGGTTTCGGTCTGCCACCAGGTATCCACGATGGGGCAGCGGCCCTTGCCCACGTGCTGGTGGTACCAGTGCCAGGCCTCTTCGTTGATGGGCTCACCCACCGAGCCGAGGATGCGCAGGCTGTGCAGCGAGTAGCTGAGCACGTTGTCGAGCGGCGTGGCCATGAGGCTGCGAATGGCCGTGGGCGCGGTGTAGAAAATGGTGACGTGGTGCTTGTCGATGACTTCCCAGAAGCGGCCGGCATCGGGGTAGGTGGGCACGCCTTCGAAGAGCAGCGAGGTGCTGCCGGCCAGCAGCGGACCGTACAGGCCGTAGGTGTGGCCCGTCACCCAGCCGATATCGGCGGTACACCAGTACACGTCGTTTTCCTCCACCTGAAACACGTTGCGGAAGGTGTAATCGGCCCACACCATGTAGCCGGCCTGGCTATGCACCACGCCCTTGGGCTTGCCGGTGCTGCCGCTGGTGTAGAGGATGAAAAGAGGGTCTTCGGCCGCCATTTCCTCGGCGGGGCAGGTGAGGCCGGCCGTTTTGGCTTCGTCGTGGTACCACACGTCGCGGCCTTCCTGCATGTTCACGGGCCAGCCCGCGTGCTCCACCACGATGACGCGGCGCACGCCGGGGCAGCTTTGCAGGGCCTCATCGACCACGCTTTTCACCGGAATCTGCTTGGGGCCGCGGTTCAGGCCATCGGCCGTGAGGACGAAATGGGCATCGGCATCGTTCACCCTATCGGCAATGGCGGTGGCCGAGAAGCCGGCAAACACCACCGAATGCACCGCCCCAATGCGGGCGCAGGCCAGCACGGCCACGGCCAGCAGCGGAATCATGGGCAGGTAAATAATAACCCGGCCGCCTTTTTTCACGCCGTTGGCGTGCAGCACGTTGGCAAACTGGCACACCTGCTGGTGCAGCTCGCGGTAGGTGAGGCGCAGGTGGCGGGTTTTGGGGTCGTTGGGCTCGAAGATGAGGGCCAGCTTGTTGCCGCGCTGGGCCAGGTGGCGGTCGAGGCAGTTCTCGGTGATGTTGAGCCGCGCCCCATCGAACCAGGTGCTGGTGCCGGCCGGCGAAAACTCACCGCCGCGCACGGTATCCCACTTTTTGCGCCAGGTGAACGGCTCGGCCGCCGCCGCCCAGAAGGCATCGGGATTTTCGACGGACTCTTGGTAATCGGTGGTGTAGTCTTCGAGGGTGCGGATGCGGGAGTGCATAAAGGGAATGTTGGGTTTTGGATGATGAGGGTTGCGGGTTGCGGGTTGCGGGTTGCGGTGAGCCAAAAGAGGCTGCCGGCCCGGCCAAAAAGGGCCAAATAGCTCCGGTAAATGCTTTGGTCGTGCCGGGAACTGCTTCGGACACGCCGGCAACTGCATTGGGGAGGCCGGCAGGAGCTTCGGGTAAGCCGGACGGCACCTCGGGGATGCCGGACGGTGCTTCGGGTGCGCCGGGGAGTATTTTGAGGATACCGGGGAATGGTTTGGGCGGTACAGGGCTGGATTAGGCAGGCTGTCGGGTTTCAAACGCCAGCCCGAGGCCGCGCCGTTGCAAGCCGGCCCGGATTTCATCGAGAATCAATGGGTCGTCGATGGTGGCGGGCAGGGCGAAATCTTCGCCGTCGGCCAGCTGGCGCAGGGTTTTGCGCAGAATTTTACCGGAACGGGTTTTGGGCAGGCGCTTCACCACCACTGCCGCCCGGAAGCAGGCCAGTGCCCCAATCCGACCCCGCACGGCCGCCACCAGCTCCTTTTCCAACGGCTCCTCTCCTATCGTCTGGCCGTCTTTCAGCACCACTAAGCCCACGGGTACCTGGCCGCGCAGCTGGTCGGCGATGCCCAGCACGGCGCACTCGGCCACGGCCGGGTGGGCGGCCAGAATCTCCTCAATCTCGCCGGTACTCAGGCGGTGGCCGGCCACGTTGATAACGTCATCGACCCGGCCCATGATGTAGGTGTAGCCCTCGTGGTCGCGGTAGCCGCCGTCGCCGCTGAGGTAGTAGCCGGGGAAGGGGGCCAGGTAGGCTTCGTGGAAGCGGGCCTCGTCGTTCCAGAGCGTGGGGAAGCAGCCGGGGGGCAGCGGCAGTTTCACGGCCACGAGGCCGGTGGTGCCGGGGGGCACGGGCAGGCCGGCCTCGTCCAGAATCTGCACATCGTAGCCCGGCACGGGGTGGCCGGCGCTGCCGGCGCGGGGCGCGGGCATTCCCTCCAGGCCCACCAGCGTGGCCAGCATGGGCCAGCCCGACTCGGTTTGCCACCAGTGGTCGACCACCGGCACGCCCAGCAAGTGCTGCGCCCAGGCGTAGGTAGCGGGGTCGCAGCGCTCGCCGGCCAAAAACAGGTGGCGCAGGCTGCTCAGGTCGTATTTCTTTGCCAATAGGCCGTCAGGGTCTTCCTTTTTGATGGCCCGAATGGCGGTGGGTGCCGTAAACATCACCCGCACCTTGTGCTGCTCGACGATGCGCCAGAACGTACCCGCATCGGGCGTGCGGACGGGTTTGCCCTCAAATAAAACGGTGGTGCAACCCCGCAGCAGCGGCCCGTACACGATGTAGGAATGGCCCACCGCCCAGCCAATATCCGAGGCCGTGAAAATGACTTCGCCGGGCGCGAGGTCGTAAACAGCCTCCATGCTGAAGCGTAGCGCCACGGCGTGGCCGCCGTGGTCGCGCACCACGCCCTTGGGCCGGCCGGTGGTGCCGCTGGTATAAAGGATGTATAGCGGGTGCGTGGCGGGCACGGACAGGGCCGGCACGGGCGCGGCTTGCAGCAATTTCTGGTAGTCGATGTCGCGGCCGGGCTGCATGTCGGCGGTTATGAAATCGCGCTGAAAAACCACGACGTGGGCCGGCTTGAACGTGGCTTTGGCAATGGCCTCATCCACGAGCGGCTTATAGGGAATGATGCGGTCGAACTCCATGCCGCCCGAGGCGCAGATGATGGCCCTCGGCCGGGCATCGTCAATCCGTACGGCCAGCTCGTGGGGCGCGAAGCCGCCGAATACCACCGAATGCACCGCCCCGATGCGGGCGCAGGCCAGCATGGCCACCACCGCCTCGGGCACGTTGGGCATGTAGATAATGACCCGGTCGCCGAGCGCCACCCCGATTTCGCACAGGCCGCCGGCCAGCCGGGCCGTCAGCTCCAGCAGCTCGGCGTAGGTGTAGGTGCGCAGGGTGCGGGTTACGGGCGAGTCGTAGATGAGGGCCGGCTGGTCGCCCCGGCCTTCCCTGACGTGTTGGTCGAGGCAGAGGAAACTGGTGTTCAGCTCCCCGCCCACAAACCAGCGGCAGAACCCGTTGGCATCCTGCGAAAGGGACTCGGTGGGTTTTTTGTCCCAGTGCAGGTGGTTGGCCTGGGCCAGCCAGAACCCGGCGGGGTCGGCCAGGCTGGCGGCGTGGGTGGCGGCGTAGGAGCAGGCGGGTTTCATGGCGGGATGGATGTAAGTAGTCGAACATAAGTATTCGGTAGTCAGACCCAATATTAAATCTTGATTGACAGTACTTTGATGTCCGACTACTTAATACTGGCTACCTACTTAG
>JAYULN010000495.1:0-1498 GCA_043763525.1 Hymenobacter sp. | reverse complement strand
ATTTGTCTTTTCCAAACATTCAAAGAACGTGTGCCAAACCCAGTTGGTGTGGCAGTGGGGCTAATGAATTAGCCGGTATTTCTTAACTTTCAATCCCCCTTCCTGCGATTGGGAGTGCAAAGGTAAGCAGAAGTTTTGAACGGACAAGAAAAAGAGCGATTTTCTTTTTTTTGTTTCGTTCGCTGTGCGGCGAGCAGCACTTGGTTAGTGCTATTCGGGGTGCAAAGATAAGAACTACTTTCGATTTTCAAGCTTCTTTTTCAACTTTCGTTGCAAAGACCCTTTTGAGTTTCGAGGGCCTGAATCCGGTTGATTCGCGGCGGGGTACAAAGGTAAGGGGCTTTTTGCAAGAACCAAGAACAAGCACGAATTTATTTTTCGACTGCCCTGCGTGCCTAAAACCGTCCGTTTTGGGAGTGCAAAAATACGATGGGTTTTGAAAGACGCAAGCGGTTGGCGGCAAATAGTTGGAGAGGCGTAAGAACTGGTGTAGCGAACAGTTCGCTTTCAGGGAGTTGGGTGGGAGTTGCGGGGGATTATTTTTAGCGAATGGGTTCGGGGGCGAAAAATTCGGTGAGGTTGGGGCGGTGTTGGCGGGGCCGTTGGGCTTCGTATTGCTGGATTTGGCGGCCTAATTGGGCTAGGAATGGGAGGCCAATGCTGTCGTATTCGTAGGCGCCGTCGTTGATTATGCCGTCTTGATTGACGTAGAGGACGGCGCTGAGGAGGAATTCGGACTGGTGGAGGGAGTCGGCGAAGTAGGCGACATCGGCGAGATAGCCGTGGGACATGCCAACGATGTTGTAGATACGGAGGGTGGATTGATGGGAAACTTCGGGATTGCGGCCGTAGTAGAGGTATTTTTTGTAGGCGTCGAAGTAGCGGGCGGGGGCGTAGGGATGGAAGCCGGACTCGTGCGGGGTGGCGTGGAGGTAGCGGCGGAGAAAGGAATAATCGGTGGGCGCGAGGCGGAGGCGCTGGGTGGCGGGGACGGATTCGGGGAAGAGGATGCTTTGGAGCAGAGCGGTGATGTCGGGAAGCGGGAGATGGTTGGCGGTGGTGAAATCGAAGGGTTCGGGGATGACGCGGCCGCCGGCCTGGTGGGCGCGGCCTTTGAGGACGCGGCCGAGGGGACTGGTATAGGGCACGAGATTGAATTTGGCGCGCTCCTTATATATGGTATCGCCTTGGGGGGTGTGGAAGCTGATGGGGTTGGTATGGCGGTTGGCGGCGGTATCGCAGGGGGCGAAACAGCGGGTGATGCGGACGTTGGGATGGCCGAGCTGGGTGAGGCGCTCGTTGAGCGGGCGCTGGCCGAGGAATTCGTAGAGGCGATTGTAGGCGAGGTTGTCGCTGACGAGAAGCATCCGTTTAATGTAGTTGCCGACGGTGGCGGTGCGGTCGGAATCGGCGGGGGCGGCGAAGGGGACGGGGGTTTGGCAGCGGTAGGCGGTGCCGGTGGCCATGATGGTGCGGCGGGTTACTCCGGGTTGGTGGA
>JAYULN010000494.1:0-1501 GCA_043763525.1 Hymenobacter sp. | reverse complement strand
CAAACATAAGTATTCGGTAGTCAGACCCAATGTTAAATCTTGATTGACAGCAGGTTGATGTCCGACTACTGACTACTTAATACTGGCTACCTACTTACATCTTTGAATGCTGATGTGATGCCGCCATTGTAGCGCAGGCCCACCATGGGGCCGGTCTCCAATTTGTAGCCGAGGCCTACGGCGTAGCCGAAATCAACCGATTTAAAGGAATCTTTAACGTCCACATCGTTGCTGCCATTGGTGCTCTTGGCCGTTGCCAAGAAGCCAATCTGCGGACCTGCTTCGAAAAACAGACCATCGGCATTGTACTGCAACATCACCGGAACGTCGATGTAGTTGAGGTTGATTTTATTTTTGCTGGATTCTTTGGCCTGAGTGCCTTTCATCGAGAAAAGAACCTCGGGCTGCACGGATAGCACGTCGCTAAACTTCAAGTTGGCCACCAGGCCACCGTTGAAACCGAATTTGTAGGCGGTTCCCGATATGTCCGAACCCGTGATGTCGGTGAGCGAAGCGCCGGCTTTCAGGCCGATGGTTGCCTGGGCATTAGCTGTTGCAGAAATGCCAGCAATTAGCGCGAGGGATAGAATTACTTTTTTCATATGGAAAACAGGAGAGTTAGAATGTGGCGTAAAGCTAGTGTAAAATTCGTCGAATATTCATCAATAATTTGTCTTTCATTATTATCTAAAGTGTGTTTAATGATTTATGTTGTGCGGTTTTTTGCGTGTGATTTTGACTTTTAGCTAGCAATACGGCTTCACAAAGCTTATTTTTGAGGTTGTTAAGCAATTATTTATGCAGGTGAAGTTTGTGAGTAATGCAGTGCTCTCGCTATTAGGATGGAGCATAACTACAATACAAGTATCGGCTCAAGAGCGCGACTCGGCAGCAACCCCTCGCGCCCCTCTCGTGCTGGGGGC
Source organism: Hymenobacter sp. (assembly GCA_043763525.1). Classification (GTDB taxonomy): domain Bacteria; phylum Bacteroidota; class Bacteroidia; order Cytophagales; family Hymenobacteraceae; genus Hymenobacter. The sequence continues at coordinate 578 of JAYULN010000494.1, read as the reverse complement.
CTACGCGCAGGGCAGCATTATTATGGCACACACCTACGCCATTAGGCACCTGGTGGCCTCGCATCCTACGGGCTTCGAGCTGAACCTTCAGCAGCAAACGACAGGGGCCGCGCCCTGGCACGGCTGGTATAAGTTTCCGAAAGTGGGGGTGGCGCTCACGTACTACGATTTTCATAATCCCGTGCTGGGCTACGTGATTTCGGCCAGCCCCTACATCAGCAAGACGTTTTCGCGCGGGCCGAAGTACGATTTTAGCTTTCGGCTGGGGGCGGGCCTGGCCTACCTCACCAATCCCTACGACCAAGATACCAACCACAAGAACACCATTGCCAGCTCGGTGCTGAACGCCACGCTGCAGTTCCGCTTCGAGTACGACTACGCCCTCACGCCCCACTTGGGCCTGGTGGCCGGGGTGGGGCTGAACCATTTTTCGAACGGAGCCACCACCAAGCCCAACTTCGGCGTGAACCTGCCCTCGGTGGTGCTGGGCTTCAATTACCATGAGCAGCGCCCGGCCCCCTACGCCAATGCGGCGGCCCCGGCACCGGCCGAGGTAGGCCACACGTTTGTGAACCTGA
>JAYULN010000493.1:0-1502 GCA_043763525.1 Hymenobacter sp. | reverse complement strand
TTGTCCTTACCCAAAACTCAGAAAAGCGCTGGCCAGTTGGCCAGCGCTTTTTTTAGGACCTGATAGTAGCTTGCGGGTATGAGTATTTCGACGCATTTTGGCGATGCCCACCAGTGGGCACAGACGCATTTTGGCGGGGTCATGTTGGGCGGCGGGCGCCGCAGCCGCCGGGTGTGTACCCTGGCGGCGGGCTGGGCGCGGCAGCCGGGGGCCAGTATTCCGCGCCTAAGCCAGGGACAGGCCTACGCCAGCAGGCCGCCTACCAGCTGCTGGGGCAGGCGCAGAGTACGCCCGATGCGCTGCAAGAAACGCACCGCCAGCTGATTGCCCGGCAACTGCACGCGCCGGGCACCTATTTATTGGTCGAGGACACGACCGGGCTGAGCTGGCCGGAGGCCGCCGAGCGCCGCCCCGGTCTCGGGCCGGTGGGGCCGGGCAAAGCCGGCAGCCAAGGCGTGCTGCTGCACTCGCTGGTGGCCGCCGCCTGGCCTGCTGACGACCCCGACCCGGCCGCTAAACGGCCGGCCTTGCCCCTGCTGGGCCTGCTCGACCAGCCGTTTCACGTGCGCCAGCCCGTGCCCGAAGCCGAGAAAGCGCACCCCCACGGCGGCTCGCCCCCCCGCCAGGGCCGCGCGCGCGATTCGGCCCTGTGGGCGCAGAGCCCGCGGGCGGTGGGCAGCCCGCCGCCGGGTACGCGCTGGGTGGTGGTGGCCGACCGTGGGGCCGACAGTTCCGAGCATTTGCAGCAGTGCCACGCGCAAGGCTTGGGCTTCGTGGTACGGGCCGCCCAGAACCGGGCCCTGGTCGCGGGAGCAGCCAAAACGCCGGCCGGCCGCCTCTTCGACCTGGCCCGGACCCAGCCCAGCGCGGGCACGTTTTCCCTGGCCCTGCGCGGGCGGCCGCGCCAGGCAGCGCGCGCCGTCGAATTACACGTAAGTTTCAGTCCGGCGCTGGCCTTACGGGCTCCGCAGCGACCGGACGGGGCCACGGGCAAGGGCGAACCCGTACCCGCCAGGCTGGTACGGGTCTGGGAAGAAACCGGCCCTGACGCGGCCCCCGGCCTGGAATGGCTCCTGCTTTGCGACCAGCCCGTCGCCGACTTTGCCCACGCCCTGGCCTGCGCCCGGCAGTACACCAGCCGCTGGCTCATCGAAGACTTTCACAAGGCCCTGAAAACGGGGCTGGGGGCCGAAAAGCTCCAGCTCCAAACCGCGGCCCGCCTGTTCGCCGCTGTAGCCCTGCTGAGTGTGGTGGCCCTGGCCCTGGTGGACCTGCGCGAGCAAAGCCGGTTGGAGCCGGACGCACCCGCCGAGGCAGCGGGCCTGACGGCCATCGAGTTGCGCGTGCTGCGGCACCAGCGCCGGCACCCGCTCGACACGGTGCGGGCCGTGTACCTGGCCTTGGCCGCCCTCGGCGGGCACCTGGGCCGCAAAGGCGACGGACCGCCTGGCTGGCAAACCCTTTGGCTCGGCCGTCGGACGCTGCGGCTGCTCGTGGAAGGC
>JAYULN010000492.1:0-3804 GCA_043763525.1 Hymenobacter sp. | reverse complement strand
GCCAGTATTAAGTAGTCAGTAGTCGGACATCAACCTGCTGTCAATCAAGATTTAACATTGGGTCTGACTACCGAATACTTATGTTTGACTACTTAGCTGGCACTAACATTAGTGCGCGCAACAGCGCGTTCCAGCTCTACGTTGGGTACATGTTCGGCGGCAAATAAGTAGCCTTCGCACACCCGTTCAATACCCGGTTTTCTAATAGGAAGCCGGGTATTTTTTTGCTTTTGTGGCATTCTGATACTCGGCGCGGAGTAGTTTGTGAGCCCGGTGTAGAGACGCGCCCCTTCGCGTCTTGGCGTTGAACGAGGCAGCAACGGTGCCCAAACGGCGCGAGTTGAAGCCAACGCCAACGGCAGCGCCACCAGCACCGGCACCGCCCTTACCCGCACGGTCGACGCGGGTTACATCGCGGGCTTTGGCTACCAGTTGCCCCAGGGCCTGGAATTTGGCGTGCGCACCGGGACGTTCCGTCGGTGGATGTGCCGCTGCTGGCCCGCTACCACATGGGAGGTCTGTTTCTGGAAGCCGGGCCGGCGCTTGACGTGCCGGTGAAAGCCGTGAACGAGGACGGCAACGACATTAAGAGCGAAGTAAATTCCGGGGCTCTGAGCTACGTGGCCGGCCTGGGCTACCGGCTCAGCAATGGCCTGTCGCTGGGGTTGCGCTACGAGGGCGGCGCAGCGAGCCTGTTCACAAGCAACAGGGCCACCGTGCTGGGCAGCGGTAAGTTCAAGGCCAGTACGGCGCTGGTGGTGCTGGGCTACTCCTTCGGGGGCTCGTCGAAGCAGCATTTTGGGGAGCTCGGGGCCGCCCGGGCCGAAGCAGATTAGTTTTAAAAGCCCGGTTCCTGCGGCAGGAACCGGGCTTTTGCGTGGTAATGAGTGGCCGGGACCGGGAGGGACGGGAGCCGGGCTATTTTCTATCCTACCGTTGTAGGCAGCACGGCATTAAGTAGCTTTGCACAAAATCTGTGTTCCCCCTAACCCCCGTTGTTGTGAAAAAAACTATTCTTTCGCTTGCCCTGCTGGCATTCAGCGGCATCGCGGCCCATGCTCAAACCGCAGCTACCACCAACGACAATCATTTTGGCGTTAAGGTCGGTGGGTCGTTGACCAACTTCGTGGGCTCGGACGTGAGCAGCAGCAGCAGCAACAAAATCGGCTTTCATGGCGGCTTTGTGGCCAACATCGCCCTCGGCAACCGGCTTTCGGTGCAGCCCGAGCTGCTGTACTCCATGAAGGGTGCCAAGGACGAGGTTAGCCTCGGCGGCACCACCATCAAGGCCACCCAAACGCTGCACTACATCGAGCTGCCCATCCTGCTGAAGGCCAAGTTCAACCAGTTTTTTGTGGAAGCCGGCCCGCAGGCGGGGGTGTTGTTTGATGCGGGTTTCAAAGCGGAAGACGGTTCGTCGAGCGCCACCGAATCCAACAAAGACCGGTTCAACGAAGTACTGTTTGGCTACGCCGCCGGCTTTGGCTACCAGCTCGAAAGCGGCCTGATGCTTGGCCTGCGCTACAACGGCGACTTCAACAACGTGACCCGCGGCGTAACCGCCAACAATGTAAAAACGCAGGCTAATGCCCGCAACAGCGCCTTCCAGGTGTACGTGGGGTACACGTTCGGCAACAAGTAATCGGTCGTTCGACTACCAAAAAGGCCCGGCTTCTGCGCAGAAGCCGGGCCTCTGTCGTGGGGGCGGAGTTGCCCGCACCGCCCGCCGCTTATTGCGCCGCCGCGTAGTTGCGGTAGAAATGCGGGATGGTTTCGATGCCTTTCAGGAAATTGAACACCCCGAAATGCTCGTTGGGCGAGTGGATGGCATCCGAATCGAGCCCGAAGCCGAGCAAAACGGTATCGAGGCCGAGCTCCGACTTGAACATGGCCACGATGGGAATGGAGCCGCCGCCGCGCGTGGGCACCGGGCGCTTGCCGAAGGTGGTTTCCATGGCATCGGCGGCCGCTTTGTAGGCTACCGAGTTGGTGGGCGTTACCACGGGCTCGCCGCCGTGGTGGGGACGCACTTCCACCGTTACACCGGCCGGGGCGATGCGGGCGAAATGCTGCTGGAACAGGGCCGTGATTTCGGCCGACGTTTGGTGGGGCACCAGGCGCATCGAGATTTTGGCGTGGGCCTGCGAGGCGATGACCGTTTTGGCCCCTTCGCCGGTGTAGCCACCCCAGATGCCGTTCACGTCGAGCGTGGGGCGGATGCTGGTGCGCTCCATGCTGCTGTAGCCCTTTTCGCCGTAGCTGGCGGGCAGGCCGATGCTCTTTTTGAAGTCCTCTTCGGAGAACGGGGCCTTGGCCATTTCGGCACGCTCGTCGGCGCTCAGCTCGTCCACGTTGTCGTAGAAACCGGGGATGGTGATGTGGCCATTCGCGTCGTGCAGGCTGGCAATCATCTCGCACAGGGCGTTGATGGGGTTTTGCACCGCTCCGCCGTAGAGGCCCGAGTGCAGGTCGCGGTTGGGGCCGGTCACGGTTACTTCGTGGTAGCTCAGGCCGCGCAGGCCCACTTCGATGCTCGGCGCGTCGTTGGCCAGCATGCCGGTGTCGGAAATGAGGATGACATCGGCTTTCAGCTTGGCCTTGTTCGCTTTCACGAAGATTTCGAGGTTGTTGGAGCCAATTTCTTCCTCGCCCTCAAACATGAACTTGATGTTGCAAGGCACGCCGCCCTGGCCGTCGCGCATCATCATCTCAAACGCCTTGACGTGCATGTACACCTGGCCTTTGTCGTCGCAGGCCCCACGGGCATAAATGTTGCCGTCCTTAATAACGGGCTCGAAGGGCGGCGAAGTCCACAGCTCGTAGGGGTCGGCGGGCTGCACGTCGTAGTGGCCGTACACCAGCACGGTGGGCTTACTAGGGTCGGTGAGGTAGTCGCCGTAAACGATGGGATTGCCGGCCGTGGGGCAGATTTCGAGGTTCTGCACGCCGGCTTCTTCGAGGCGGGTTTTGAGGTAGTCGGCGGCCTTCAGCACGTCGGCGTGAAACTTGGGGTCGGCCGACACGGACGGGATGCGGAGCCAGTCGATTAGCTCGTCGAGGAAGCGGGTTTGGTTATCGGAAAGATAGTTGGCCATGCTGGGCGGGGGAGAATGGTGAGGGTTGGGAATGCTGGGGTAAAAGTAGCGGGCCGGGCCGGAAAGGTGGCTGGGCCACTCCGGCAAGTGCGCCCAAAACCACAACGCCCCGACACCGGACAGGCATCGGGGCGCGGGAACCGAGCGGGGCCGGGTGGCCTACGCCACGGGCGCGGGAGCCTTGGCGCTGGCCACGGAGGGGGCAATCACGTATTGGTGGGCCTTTTGGGCATCGGTGAGGCGCCAGGCGGCCTGGCCGGCATTGGCCAGGGCCACCAGCTGGCGGTAGAGGCCGTTGGCAAACAGCAGGCGGGCGCGGGTGGCTCCGGCGCGGGTGCTCACGGCCTCATGGCGGGCGGCCAGGTCGTCGAGAAAAGCATCGTCCTGGGTTTCCACGGCCGTCAGCATGGCGGCGGTGAGGCCCTTGTCGGCGTAGTCGGCCAGGTACTTGCGGCCCTGTTTCACCACCATAGTAGCGGCCAGGTGCAGCTTGGCCTGGCTGAGGCTGGTCACGTCGCTCACGCCAAAGCGCTTGTAGCCGGCCGAGCGGGCATCGTTGCGCAGCACCACGCAGTCCATCACGGCTTGGATGGCGGTTTCCAGCACTACCTGGGTCGCGTCTTTGGCCTCGGTGGCCACCGCGCCTTCCTGCACCAGCACGGTATCGGGGTCCATCTCACCAAAGGCGGCGGTGTCGGCATCGAATTTC
>JAYULN010000491.1:0-3807 GCA_043763525.1 Hymenobacter sp. | reverse complement strand
CCGCGCTGCAAACGCTGCTGCCTTCGCCTGCGCCCTACATCGGCCTGCTCGGCCCCCGCGCCAAAGCGGCCCGCCTGCTCGAAGAGCTAAACTTTGCGGAAGCGGAAGTGACCGATATGCTGCAAAACCGCCTCCGCAGCCCCATTGGCCTCGATTTGGGCAGCGAAACGCCCGAGGAAATCGCCCTGGCCATCGTGGCCGAGATTCAGGCCCACCGCCACGCGCGCAACGGCCGGCCGCTGCGCGAGCGGGCTGGCACGGTGCATGCGCCGGCGCAGGCCTGGTCAATAGCTCAAGCTCAATAGGTCGCAGCCTTATTCTTCGCGGCAATCAATCAATCAATCAATCAATCAAAAAGGCCCGCGTCGATGACGCGGGCCTTGCTTTTTGCCAGTTGGCGGGGGTGCTTACTTCACGTTCACCAACAGGCCCAGGTACACCAGACGGCCAATTTGCGGGCCACCGATAATCTGGATGTTGTTGTCGTTGAAGATATTCGAGCCGCCTACTTGCAGGGTAGTGGCGAGCTTGGGCAAGGTGTAGCCCAGGTAAGCATCGGTGGTGCGGTAGGTATGCACCTGGCCGGCGGCGAAGGGCATTTCCTGGTAGTGGCCCTCAATCCAGCGGTAGTTCACCGAGTAGGTCAGGTTCTTCAGCACGGTGCCGTTGGCCCCGAGGTTGAACTTGTGCTTGGGCGTGTTGAAGAAGGTGCGAAAGCCTTCGGGCAGGTTGGTACGGTCAAGCACGTTGAGCGAGTAGTTACCGCTCAGGTTCACAGCCTTGTTCAGGTAGTAGGTCAGGGCGAAGGTGGCACCCTGGGTGCGCACTTCCTGGCGGTTGTTGTAGGACGCGAAGATGATGCGGGCCGGCGAAGCAGCGGGGTTAGCGAAACCCGAGAAATAGCCGTTGTCGACCTGCTGCTGCGTGGGGCGCGAGCCGTCCACGTTGCCCACGAAAGCAACGCCACCAATGAAGTCGTTGTAGCGGCTGTTGAAGTAGCTGGCATCGACGTACACATTGGGCAGGATAGCGCCTTTGTAGCCAATTTCCACGGTATTCACGCGCTCCAGCCGCAGTTTATCAAGCGACAGCTCAAAGCTTGCGATGGGCATACCGGGGAAGTAGGTCTGGCCCTGGGCGTTGGTGAAGTTATAGCCCTTGAAGCCGTTGCCCACGTTGCCGAGCAGAATGAACGACCCCACGTCGGAATGCAAGTACTGGTCGGTTTGCGAGGGGCTGCGGAAAGCCTGCCCGTAGCTGGCGCGGAAGTTATGCTGCTTGCGCCCGCCCAGCGAGTACACGGCGGCTACGCGGGGCGAAAACGCCGCGTCGAAGTTCTTGAAGATATCGACGCGCCCGGCGGCGGCCAGCTTTAAATGGTCGTCGAACAAGGTTTGGGTCAGCTGCGAGTACGCGCCGTACTCGTAGTTCGGAATGCGCTGGCCATCGGTGTCCGAAAACAGCTTGCCACCCGAGCCCAGGCGGTATTCGCGGTAGGCCCCGCCCACAATCAGGTTGGTGCCCGAATGCCCGAGGATGAAGTTGCGCTGGGCGCTGATGTCGTTCAGGAAGGAGTTGAAGTTCTGCTGGGCACCGCGGCCGGGCTGGTCGTCGTGGCTGATGCGGTCGCGCAGCTGCGCGAAGCGGGGGTCCGTTGCTTTTAGCTGCGTGGCATCGGCCGTGGCCTTGGCATAAACCTGGGCAGCGTTGGGGCTCTGGTTCAGCGAGCGGGCACCCTTATAGGCCTCATTGTAGGTGTAGAAGTACTGCTGGGCGTAGTTCACCGGGCTGCCGTCGCCGGTGGGCGACTGCAGAATCTGGGCGCTGAGCTGGGTCAGCTCATAAGTGCTGCCCGTGAAGTCTTCGGTCGAATACGCCCGGATGAAACCCTTCGAGCTTTTTAGCTCGGCCCGATACTGGTTGGTACCCAAGCCCTTGATACGGAAACGGCTCAGGTTTTGATACGTAGCCGTGCCCACGCCGCGCTTGGCTTCCACGGTCAGCTTCAGGTCGTCGTTGAAGAGGTACGAAACAGCCCCCTGCACGCGGTACGAGCGGGTTTTCTGGTCATCCGAAATCAGCTCGCCTTCGTTGAAGCCGGGCATGTACACATTTTTACCATACAGCTCGGGGCTCACCACGAAGGCGGGCGACGTAGCGGTAGCCGGGCGGTTCTGGGAGGGCAAGTATATGTTGTTGAGCTCGCCGTAGCGGTTCACCGCGTCGTAACCCAGCGACGAGCCCTGCGGATTGGCCGAAGTACTGGCAGCCTCGTAGTTGTTGGCAATCCATTCGTTGGCCTGGAAAACACTGGCGTTGAGCTTCACCGCGAACTTATCGCTCAGCTTGCGGGCGTAGCGCACCTGGCCATCCCTCAGGTTGCGCTCGCCGCCGCGCAGGCGCACGCTCAAGCCGTCGTACACGAACGGGTCTTTCGAGTTGAACAGCACCACGCCGCTCAGCGCGTTGGAGCCGTAGAGGGCCGAAGCCGGACCATGCACGATTTCGATGCTTTCCATGTCGAGCTCCGGAATGCCCACCAGGTTGCCGGGGCTCAGGTTGAGCGAGGGCAGGGCGGTGTCCATGTAATCAACGAGCTGAATCACGCGCTCCGACTTGGCCGTGTTGAAGCCGCGCGTGCTGATGCTGGTAAACAGCATCGAGGCCGAATTCACGTCGATACCGGCCAGTTGGCCCAGGCCCGCCAGCACTTCCGGCGTGCTGATGCGCTCGAGTTGCTTGCCCGATACCTTGTCAATCGTAACCGGCGCACGCATGATATTTTCTTCCACCCGCGAAGCCGATACCACGGTTTCGCTCAGCAGCGTGGGGCTGGGCACCAGCGACACACTCAACTCATCTTCGGGTTTTTGCAGCACCACCGACTGCGTTTCGTAGCCCACATACGATACGAGCAGCTCAACCGGGTCTTTGCCAAACAATGCGTTCAGGTCGAAACGACCTTCCTGGTTGGTGCTGGTGCCAATGTAGGTACCCTTAATAAACACCGTCGCACCCGGCAACGGGTCGCCAGTGCTGGTCAGCACGGTACCACCAACGTGGCTGCTGGTTGGCTCGGGGGCCGCGTGGGCCCCTTTATTCTTAATAACCGGTTTAGCAACTGAGTGCCGGGGCCGTATGGCTCCAACAGGAGCGGCAGCAAGCTGGGCCACGGGAAAAACCGTCGCCACCACTAAAGCAAAATAGATATTACGCATTCGTAAAATGATTAGTAAATATTAGAAAAGTTGAAAATAGGGGTCATCGCACGGGCAATAAAAAATATTCGCCAAAACGACCAAAACGCCTGATAAAATTACTAAATCGCCCGTCAAATATTAAGCAATTGTTAAATTCACTTCAACTAAAAAATAATTTATTATAGCTTTACTTATATATTTAACCCATTAAGCCACGAATAGAGCTTCTTATTATCACCCTTTTTCTCGCAGGATTGATACTTTATGGCTTTGGGCAGTTGCAGGGCTAATATTTTTCACCTAGTACAGCCTTATGGCCCCGCAATCGTTTGCGATAACACAGTATAATTCAATTTCATTTATTTCGATTATGCTGCCAATGGAGGGCAACCCGGTAGCGCGAAAGCTAACCAGCGGCCCCAGGTAGCCAGGGTCGGTTCCCCCGCGAAGGGGAGACTGTGGCTGCATATAGAGCAGCTTTCACATCAGTGTACGTGTCCCGGCCGGACGGCTCCGCCGTCCGACCGGTTGTTGCGAGAACAAGGGCGGAACGATTGGCCCAGCCGGCGCATCCGTGTCCCGGTCCGACGGCGGAGTCGTCGGACCG
>JAYULN010000490.1:0-9580 GCA_043763525.1 Hymenobacter sp. | reverse complement strand
AAAACCGCCGTCTGGCATATCCTGGACCGCGTCGGGCAGCAATACACCATTCAATTTGCCCCCTAACACTGGCTGATTAATTATGGCTAGTTACTTAGTAGCAGTTTTTGCATGACGGGAGATGGGTAAAGGGGCCGTTGAATAGGCTAATTGACGCAGGCTGGCACACGGGCCGGCCATCGCCAATTGGCTTACAAAACGGCCTTTACGTCATCTCCCAAAGTTTCGATGCCGCGCCGGATTTGCGACCACACGCTGGGCTCGGTGCCCGCACCGGGCGCGGTGGCTTGGCTGAGCTGCTCGGCCAGCCGGGTGCGCTTGGCTTCGAGGGCCGCCGCGTGGGCCTGGTAGGTATTGGGTGAGCCGGCCACCGTGGCGTGGGCGCGGTTGTGCAGGGTCTGAATTTTCGTGTCCAACTCCTCCAGTGCCTGGCGCAGGGCGGTTTCGGACAGGCGCGGGTCGCGCGGGAAATCGGGGATGGTAATCGTAGGCATGGCAGTAGCTGAAAGGGACAGTTAAATTACTGCAATTGGACGGGATAAGATAACTGCCTGTAAGTTACGTGCCCAGCCACATTACGTTTCGGCCGGCGATTTACCCTGCCTGCAAGGCCGCCCAAGGCTGCCCTACCCGCCAAATGACTTCGGCAGGCCGGCCTCCCGCGCCAACGGTGCGGCCCCCGACTGCCACAGCGCGGCCAGCACGGCGTTGGCGGTTTCGGCCAGCTCCAGGTGGTAGTCCTCGTGCAGCTTGGCGGTTTGTTTCAGGGCCTCGTGGGTGCGCCTGGTGAGGTGCTGGAGCAGCGGCTGGGTGGGGCCGTGCAGCCGCGCCGTTACCTCGGCCTGGTGCCGAAACACGTTGGCCAGCAAGCGCCAGCTCAGCTCAATTTCGCCAAACGCGTCGTCGGTGATGCGGCCGTGGTAGGCCAGCCGCGCCTGGAGCTGCCGCAGAATCACGAGCAAGTCGTTGGGCGTGTGGTGGAAGCCCCGTACGGGGTCGTCGACCTGGGCACGCAGGGCGGCGCGGCGGTTTTGCAGCGCATCGGGGCCTTCGAGCAGGCGGTAGGCGAGCTGCTCGGTCAGCACCGCGTCCTGCGCTACGAGGCGGGCCAGGAGCTGGTCTTTCTCGCGTTCGGGCAGGTTGAAAAGAGCACGGCGCAGGTCGGGCGGGAGGGCAGGCATGGGCTAAAACTACGCGGTTGGGCCAGGCGACGTTGACGGATGGGAGTTGAACGCATAAAAAAGTCCGTCGCTCCTTTGTGGAACGACGGACTTTTACGGCAGATGCCCTCTACCTAGTGCGCGGATTCACCGTTGCTCATGGGCACGATATTCTGGTTCACATGAAACAGGTTGTGCGGGTCATACTTGGTTTTAATGGCTACCAGGCGCGGGTAATTGTCCCCGTACGTCGCTTTCACGCCGTCGGAGCCCTCGTCCATCATGAAGTTGACGTAGCCGCCCCCGGCTCCGTAGGGGTGCAGCGCCTGCCAGTACTCTTTGGCCCAATGGGTAAGCTTTTCCGCGTTGTCCGCGTCCGGGTCGGCCCCCAGAACCACCATCGACCAGGTGGCGTGGCGGTAGGCCCAGGCCGTGGCATCGGGGGCCACGCGGGCCGCCGCGCCGTTTATCGGGTACAGGTGCATGGTCGAGAGCGGCGTGGGCAGCTGCTCGGCAAAATGCAGGTGAATGTCGATGGCCGCGTCGCTCAGCTCATTCACAAAATCAGCCTTCCAATAGTACTGGAGCCCGGGCGGCACCAGCCCATCAAACATGCCTTGCAGGGCGGGTACCGGCAAGGGCCCCACCAAATCGAGGGCCGGCGGGTAGGCCTTGCGGATGGGCGCAAACGCCGCTTCCGCGCCATCGGGCGGGCCGGTGTAGCACCACACAATGCCGCACATCTTTTTTCCGTGCAGGTGCTCGGGAAAGGGCGGACCGGGCGGCACGGTCAGGAAGGCAAAAAAGCCACTCATTTCGTCGGGGGCCGTTTCGATGAAGTCGCGGTACCAGCGCATCATCGTCTTGGTGTCGCTCAGCTCCCACAGCATGGGCCCGGCATAGGCGGTGCTGATGGGGTGCGTTTGGAACAAAAAGGACGAGACAATGCCGAAGTTGCCGCCGCCGCCGCGCAGGGCCCAGAACAAGTCGGGGTTTTCCTGGGCCGAGGCTTTCACCAGCCGGCCGTCGGCCAGCACCACGTTGGCCTCCAGTAAATTGTCAATCGACAGCCCGCACTTGCGGGTGAAGTGGCCCAGCCCGCCGCCGAGGGTGATGCCGCCCACACCGGTAGTCGAGACGATGCCGCTTGGCACCACCGCCCCGATGGCGTGCGTCACGTGGTCGAGCTTGCCCAGCGTGCAGCCGCCCTCCACCCGCGCGGTTTTGGCCACGGGGTCGACGGACACGCCGTTGAGCTGCGACAGGTCAATCACGAGGCCATCGTCGCAGAGGCCCATGCCGGCCCCGCTGTGCCCGCCGCCGCGCACCGCCACCAGCAGGTGGTGCTCGCGGGCGTAGTTCACGCAGGCAATCACGTCGGCCACATCGGCGCAGTAGGCAATGGCAGCCGGGTGCTTGTCAATCATACCATTATGGACGCGGCGGGCAGCATCGTACTCGGCATCGTGGGGCTCGACCAACTTGCCGCGCAAGTCAACCGCCAATTGGGAAATGGTTTCTTCGGCAATCATAGCTGTGTGTTTAAGGGTGAGAGTTGAGGGAAGCACGGACACGAGTCACGGTTTTTTTACTGGTTAATAAATATAATAAAAAATGAATATAAGCATATATTTTGACAATTGCCGCCAGCAGCCCCGAATGTGGAGAAGCAATTGCAAGCGCAGCAGGACAACGGCTGACCAGTGCCCTCAATTTGGCAAAAACCAAGAAAAACTCACCACCTGCCAACAATTGCCGTATGCCACCGCTTGCGGGCCTGTTGCTTCGCGCCCGATTTCCATGCCCATTCGTTGCCTGTTGCTTTTGCTGCTGGGGCTGCCCCAGCTACCCGCCGCCGCCCAAACGCGGTCCGACACCACCCGCGCCGTAGCCCTGCCCGAGGCCACCGTGACCGGCTACGGCCAACAGCTGCCGCTGCGCCGCACCGCCGCCGCCGTGGGCTTGCTCGATGCCCGCATCATCGAGCAATTCAGCCCCACCGCCCTCACGCAGGCCGTGAACACGCTGCCCGGCGTGCGGCTGGAGGAGCGGGCCACGGCCAGCTACCGGCTCAGCATTCGGGGCAGCACGCTGCGCTCGCCGTTTGGGGTGCGGAATGTGAAGGTGTACTACAACGGCATCCCCTTCACCGAGGCGGGCGGCAGCACGCCGCTCAACTTGCTCGACCCCGCCATCGTCGGGCGGCTGGAGGTGCTGAAGGGGCCGGCCGGCAGCGTGTATGGCGCGGGCACGGGCGGCGTAGCGCTGTTTGGTACGCCCGAGGTGGCAGCGGGCAGCCGGGTGGCGGTGGGGGCTACGGTGGGCAGTTTCGGCCTGCGTCGCAACACCATCACGGCCGAAACGGGCAGCGTCAGCAGCAGCCTGCGCGCCCAGTACGCCCACCAGGAGCTGGATGGCTACCGCCAGCAAAGCGCCTTGCGGCGCGACGTTTTCGCGCTGGATGTCCGCACCGTGGCCTCGCCCAAAACCACGCTGGCGGCGCACCTGCTCTACGCCGATATCAACTACCAGCTGCCTGGCGGCCTCACCCGCGCCCAGTTTGCGGCCGACCCCCGGCAGGCGCGGCCGGGCACGGCCACCGCGCCCGGCACGGTGGCGCAGCAGGCAGCTTATGCCTCGCGCACGGGCCTGCTCGGCCTCACGCACGAGTACCGGTTTATGGAGGCGCTGGCGCTGCAAACCACGCTTTATGGCAGCGGCACGGCTATTCGCACGCCGTTTTTGGTCGATTATGAGCGGAATACGGCGCTGGGCCTGGGTGGCCGCACGGCCCTGCGCTACCGCACCGCTCTGGCCGGGCGCACGTTGCGGCTGCAAGGCGGCGGCGAGTTTCAGGGCAGCTTTGTTGACGGGCGGAGCTACCAGAACAACGCCGGCACGCCCGGCACGCTGCGCTACAACGACGAAATCACGACCAGCACCGGCTTCGTGTTCGCCCAGGCCGATTACGAGCTGCCCGCCGATTTCCTGCTAACGGTGGCCGCCAGCTACAATCGCCTGCACTACCGCATTGCGCGGGTGAGCGATGCCGCCACGCGCCCCAACAACTACCAGTTCGCCCGCGACTTCCGGCCCGAAGTGTCGCCCCGCGTGGCGCTGCTCAAGGAGTTTGGCCCCAACCTGGCGGCGTATGCCAGCCTCAGCACCGGCTTCGCGCCGCCCACCACCGACGAAATCCGTACCTCCGACGGGGGCCTGAACACCGACCTGCAAGCCGAGCGCGGCACCAGCTACGAGGTGGGCATGCGCGGCAGCTTCTTCGCCAACCAATTGCGCTACGAGGTAAATGCATTCGACCTGGAGCTGCGCCAAACCATCGTCAGCCGCACCACCGACCAGGGCATCGTGGTATTCGCCAACACCGGCCGCACCCACCAGCGCGGCCTGGAGGCCGCCCTGAACGGCTGGCTGTGGCACGAAATGGTGCCGGTGCCCGATGCCCCCAACAATGTGCAGACCAGCGGGCGCGGCCTGCGCGCCTGGGCCAGCTACACCTACAACGACTTCCGCTTCGGCAGCTACTCCAGCGCCGCCGGAACCGACCTGGGCGGCAACCGCCTCACCGGCACCACGCCGCACACCCTCAGCGCCGGCCTCGATTTCAGCGAGCGCCAGGGCTTCTACCTGAGCCCAAACCTGAGCCATCAGGCCCGCGTCGTGCTCAACGATGCCAACACCGGGGAAGCGGCCGGCTACTGGGTATTTGGGGCACGGGGCGGCTGGCGGCGTACCTTCGTCAGGTATCTGGAAGCCAATATTTACGTGGGAATCGACAACGTGACGGACCGGAAGTACAGCCTCGGCAACGACCTGAATGCGTTTGGCGGGCGGTACTTCCAACCCGCGCCGGGGCGGGCGTGGTACGTGGGAGCGCAACTGTCCTTGCAAGGCCGTAGGACGAAGCAATCCGTCCTGTAAAAGCGACCAACCGTCTATTGTGACCAACCATTTATTGAAAAAGCCCCGGTATCTTTTCAGACACTGGGGCTTTTTACGTTTCAAGGCTGGTCGCTGAAATCGGGACGCATTGCTTCGTCCCACGGCCTCGCAATAACGGCAGGCCTACAGCAGTGTCCAATGTTAGTGTCCGTGCCCCGGTCCGTCGGCGGAGCCGTCCGACCGGTTGTCGTGGGAACGATGGCGGCACGACTGGCGTAGGCGGTGCAAACGACAACCGGTCGGACGGCTCCGCCGTCGGACCGGTTGTCGTTTGCACCAATCTGGAAACCGCTCTAGCTCTGCTCTTCGGGCAGGGTGAAGGCGCGGTCGCTGGGGTCGGTGAGCTCGCGGGGCAGGTTCTCGTCGGAGGCGGCTTCGGGCACGCTCATGGTGCGGGCTTCGGTGTCCGAGCGAAGCGAGTCGTCCATCTCATCGCCTTTTTCCTGGCCCGAGGCGTTGTTGTCGTCGAGTACCTGGCCGTGGGTGGCGGCATCGAGCATGGGGGTCGAAGCGCCGTCTTCGGCGTTGGAATCGGGGGCTTGGTTGGAATCAGGGGACATTAGCAGGGCAGTTAGAAGTTAATAATGAGCAAAGGGCAATGAGCAATAAATAATGGGCGATGAAACCCCCAATTGTTCATTGCTCATTGTAAACTAATTGCCAGGGTTGCCGGCGGGTTCTTCGCGGGTGTTGTGGGTGCCGCCGCCGGCGTAGCGGGGGTCGTCCTTGGCCCAGGCTTCACGCTGCTCGTCGGCATCGGCGTGCTGGGCGGCCCGCACGGCGGCGGGGTCCTGGTTTTGCTCTACGTGGCCGGGCTGGTCTTCGGGGTTGGCGGGCGCTTTTTGGGCCTCTTTTTCCCTGTCTTTGAATTCGCTGAATTCGTCGGGGTTGTCATTGGCTCCGCTGCGGCCGGGCGGGGTAGCATTGGTGGGCTGAGTCGATTTTTTGCCGCCGAAATCCTCGTAGTTGGGGGTGTTGGCTGGGGTGGGCGTGTTTTGCGTATCCATGCGAGAGCGTAAGGTTGAAAAAACAAACGGGCCAGGCCCGTCTTCTCAGTCCTGTACGCAAACTGGCGGCCGCCGTTCACTTATATTCCTGATGTTACGCGGTGCCTTGATTCAAGCGCCGTCGGAGGTGTAGCGCGAACTGTGTAGTTCGCGCCCCTTTGCCATTCGGGCGGCTTTATTGGCGCGAGGACGCGAACTACAAAGTTCGCGCTACAACCTACTGCGTAACAGCAGTTATACTCGTCACGAAGTGGTTTGCGAGCACGGTGTAGCGCCGCGACCCTTCGCGTCTCGGCGTTCGCGCCGTTCAACGCCGAGACGCGAAGGGTCGCGTCGCTACACCGGCCGGCCGATTTTCGCATTCCACCTCGCGATGAGCATAGCAGGGCGGCCAACCATCTTTTTCGTTTCTTTTTGCCTGTTTCCATGCCCATCAAGCACGACCCCACCAACCAGCAATTCACCACCACCCGCGACGGCCACGAGGCCGAGCTGGCCTATTCTCTGCCCGCCGAGGGCACCATAGATTTCACCCACACCTTCGTGGCTGAGGCCCTGCGCGGCCAGGGCGTGGGCGAGGAGCTGGCGCGCGCCGGCCTGGCTTCCGCCCGCACACATTGCCTCAAGGTGAAAACGACTTGCACCTTCATGGCCGGCTTCGTGCAGCGCCACCACGCCGAGTACGCCGATATCCTGGCCTGAGGCCGGGGCCTGCGGTCCGAATTAATTGGAACGGTTATCGTTGGTACGTCGTCGTTCTCACGACAACCGGTCAGACCGCTGTAGGCGGTCTGACCGGACCGTTCCTTCACAAAAAAGGAGTCCTGGCAGTTCGCCAGGACTCCTTTTTTACAAGTGGATTTACGGCTCTAAAGCCCTATTGCACTACCACGCGGCCAGTGTATTCCACGTCGGCGCAGGTTACGCGCACGGCATAGAGGCCGGCGGGCAGGCCCCGCAGGTCCACCTGTACGGCATCGGTGGCGCTGAGCTGGGCCGTGCGCTGGCGCACGGGGCGGCCCAGCATATCGAGCACGGCCACGGTGGCGGGGCGGGCGGTGGGCACGCCGGGCAGGCGCAGCTGCACGGTTTCGGTGGCAGGGTTGGGGTAAATCTCCAGGGCATTGCGCAGCACCGTGGTGGCGCGGGTAGCCAGCGGAATGAAGCAGGCCGAGCTGGTGTAGCTGCCCACGCCGGCGTAGTTATCCACGCCGCCCGCGCTCCAGGTACTGCTGCCGTTGGGGCCATTCCAGCGGCCGCCCTGGCTGGTGGTGGGCTGGCGCACGAGGGTGTTGTTCAGGGTCGAGCCGCCGGGCACGGTCCAGGCCCCGCCGGTGGGTGCCTGGCCGATTACGCCGATAACATCGAGCGTGTCGGTGCCGTCAAACAGGGCAATGGCATCGTCGCCGTTGAAGAAGGCGACCCCGCTTTGCAAGTCAGTTTGAGCGGCCACGCCGGGGTCTGCCACGTTGGTGTTGGCAATTACATACACATCGCCGGGGGCAATGGTGCCGGTGAGGGCTTGGGTCGTGGTGGGCGTGCTGGCTCCGTTGGCGTACAGCACCACCTTCTTGCCGGCTAGCGGCATGGGGGCGTTGGTAGGGTTATAAATCTCGATAACCTTGGTGTTGGTAGCCTGCCCCTCCACGTACTGCGAGAAGTAGGCCTTGGTGCAGGGGGCACCAGCCGGGGCCGCGTCATCGTTCACAATGGTGAGGATGTGGGCGCTGGGCACTCCCTTGATGATGGTGGCGTTGGAAGGCGTACCCAGCAGCAGGCGCACGGTTTCGCTGGGCTCGTAGGTCAGGTCGCCGTTCACGGTCACGCTCACGGGTTGGGTGAGGGCGGTGGCGCTGGCAAAGGTGACGGTGGTCGTATTCAGGGTGTAGTCGGCGGGGCTGGTGGCGGTGGTGCCGGCGGCATCCACGGTCACGGGCACCGTGATGGGGAAGGTGAGGCTGGCCGGGTTGGTCAGGGTCACGTTGGCGGTGTAGGTGGTGGTGCCGGTGTTGCCCTCCGGGGTGTTGCCCGAGGCGGCGGCGAAGGCCAGCGTAGGAGCCGGGCCGTCGTCGTTGGTAATGGTGAGCGTGTGCGTGCCGGGGCTGCCCACGCTGTTGCCGGTGCTGGGGTTGGTCAGGTTCAGCACCACGGTTTCGTCGGCTTCGGGCTGGGTGTCGCCGTTCACCGTAATGGTTACCGTCTGGCTGGTGCTGCCGGCCGGGAAGGTTACGGTAGTGGGCGTGGTGAAGGCGAAATCGGTACCGGCGGTGGCCGTCGAGTTGGCCACGTCGAGGTTCACCTGCACGGTGGTGGCAGTGGTGGCGGCGGGGGCCAGGTTCAGCGTCATGGTGTAGGTGCTGGTGCCGGCGTTGCCTTCGGCGATGCTGCCCGTGGTGGTGGCGAAGCTGAAGGTGGGGCCGGCGGGCGCGAGGCCCCAGGCCGTGGCCACGGTGCCGGGGTAGGCAATGTAAGGGTTGAAGTTGCCCTGACTGGCGGCTACGCGGTTGTTGCGCTCAATTTCGTGGGCATCCACCGGGTCGGCCAAATGCCAGGCGTAGAGGGTGGCCAGGTCGCCGGCCGAGGTGATGCTGTTGTGGCCCGTGGCAATCAGGTCGGGCTGATTGGCGTGCATCGTGTAGAAGTAAAAGATGGAGCGGGCCACGTTGCCCTTGTGGTCTTCGCGGGGCTCAAACTGGGTGTTGGTGTCCTCGCTCCACTCGTTGAGGTTGGCCGTGGGAATAGTAGCCTGGCTCACCAGGCCGCGCATCCAGGTTTGGGTGGTGGCATCCGGAATGTCGGCGAATGGGTCGGAGCCGCGCAGGTTGTTCCAGGTGTCGTAGGTGGGGTAGAGGTGGTGCATGTCCGAGCGCATCCGCACCGTCTGGTTGAACCACGACTGGGGCACCGTGTGCTCGCAGTTGATGCGGGCCACCACGGTGGTGCTGGTGCCGGAGAAATTGTAGGGCACCGTTTCCTGGTAGCCCGAGTACACGCAGGTTACCAGGTTGTTGTAGTTGTCGGCGTAGTTATACATTTTGGCGCGGGCCGCCGCGTAGCTCAGCTCCACGCGCTTGCCGTCGTACCAGTTGGTGCGGTACCAGTCGCGCAGGGCCACGCCCGAGAGGTTGGCGGGCGGGGCGGGCGGCAGCGGCGGTACGGTTTGGGCTTGCAGCGCCGCAGGCAGCAGCCCCAGCGTTACCAGCATCGAAGCGAAAAAGTGTTTCATGAGAAAAGGTAATGAAGTGATGAGGGGATGGGATGATGAAGTGAAGAGGGGATGGGCAATGAAGGCTGTGAAACGCGCTTGGAAAAGAAAGCGCAAGCAGATAGTTTGTAAAGGTAATGTTTTGCGTCGGCGTTACTCATGGCCCGCCCGTTACGAAACCAAGAAGCCTTCGGCCGTACTTTCGCCCCATCTCTCGTCATCACCTCATCACCTGAATTAAAACATGG
>JAYULN010000489.1:0-1505 GCA_043763525.1 Hymenobacter sp. | reverse complement strand
CCTATCACTTAGCCGGCGACGGGGTAGCGGTGCCAGTAGTGCGGCATTTGGCGGCTCACCTGCTCGAACCACTACTGGCCGCCCAACTAGTACCCCATTTCTCCGTCGAGGCTGAGGCGGTTTAATTTTCCTGCCAATCAATCATGTTAAGTAGGTAGCCAGTATTAAGTAGTCAGTAGTCGGACATCAAAGTACTGTCAATCAAGATTTAATATTGGGTCTGACTACCGAATACCTATGTTCGACTACTTAGAGCAGTTACAAGCCTTTGCGGCCACTGGAAACTTTACGGGTAAAGGCCCGCTATGCGTGTTCCTGGTAATGACGGAGCAGGTAAAAGGCCAGCCGTGGCCGCTAGAGCCGGATAATTTTCTGACTGAGCAAGGTGGGCAAGTATTAGGGCTGGGGAAGAGCGCCGTGCAAGCCATTCTGCAGCGACATGGCATCACGCAGGTACTGGCTCAGGAGGGCGGGCGCACCAGCCGCGGCAGCATTGCTAACATGCGCGAGTACCTGGCCTTTCTGAATCGGTTGCATCAGGCTGGAACCGCTATCAACTGGCAAATGGTAGAGAGTTTTTGGGTGGATAAAGTCCGGGCGTTTTTCACTGCCAAGCCTTTGCGTTTGTCAATTGATGCCTCGCAAAGTGTGCGGGCGATGGTCGGTAAGCTCATTCAGCAAGCCGTGCTAAGGCAACGCGAACAGCTCGGTGCAACGCTGGTGGGCACCCTTATGCAGCATTTGGTTGGAGCCAAGCTGGCGAGCATTCAGGTAGAGGGACTAGTTCATCATAGCGCCAATCAGAACGACCAAGACCCCAGCCGTACAGGTGATTTCGACTTGGGCGACGTTAGTATTCATGTCACGAGTAGCCCCACCGAAAGCCTGCTGCTGAAATGTTTGGCTAATCTGGAGGCCAACCGACGGCCGCTCATCGTCACGTTAAGCAACGGCGTAATAACTGCTCAAAGCCTGGTAGAAAATATCGGAATTGCCGACCGGCTGGATATTATCGATTTTGAACAGTTCATTGCTACCAATATTCACGAGCATAGTCGGTTCAACTTGTCCGTCCGCCGCACCCTCATACAAGGGCTGATTGGGCATTACAACAACCTTATCGACACATTCGAGGGAGGAGACGGCCGGCTCAAAATCAGTATAGCGTAGCAGGCGGGCATATCCAATCACAGGGAGCTTGTTTGATAATTCAACATAACCGCCGGGAGCGAGACAAGCGGAGCCCGCTACCTTTGCCCTTCCCAACCCACCCGTTTCACTCCATGACTTTCGACCGCCACGACCACTCCAACGAAACCCTGCTCCACCTCTACCAGCACCTGCTGCGCCCCCGGCTGATTGAGGAAAAAATGCTGATTCTGCTGCGCCAGGGCAAGGTGAGTAAGTGGTTTTCGGGCATTGGGCAGGAGGCCATTTCGGTGGGCAGCACCCTGGCCCTGGAGGCCGACGAGTACATTCTGCCGCTGCACCGCAACCTGGGCGTG
>JAYULN010000488.1:0-3814 GCA_043763525.1 Hymenobacter sp. | reverse complement strand
GGCAGGCTTGCTGAAACACGTCGCGGCCGAAGGGCATCACAATGCCCCGCTCCACGGGCTTGAGGGTCACCGATTCGTCGGCCTTGCTCACGGGGGCGGCCCCGCCCGTGATGACCTCGGCAATGCGCAGGTCGTCGGGCCCGATGCGCTCCTTGCTGATGAGCAGAGCCGCCGCGCCGTCGCCCCACAGGTGGCCGGCCATGGTGTCTTCCTCGTTGTTGTAGGCCGTGTTGTGCTCGGTTACCACCACCACGGCGCGGGTGGCCTTGCCCATGGCAAAGTAGCCCTCCACAATTTCCACGGCGTTCAGCAACGACGAGCAGGCCGAAGAAATGCTGACCGTGGGAATTTCGTTGATGTCGAGGTCGCGCTGCACGGCGTGGGCGGCCGTAAAAATGGTGTCGTGCGGCGTGTAGGTACCGGCCACAATCAGGTCGACCGAAGCCTGGGCAAAAGCGGGCACGGCGGCCAACGCGGCCCGGGTGGCGGCAATGGCCATGGTGTTGGCGTTTTCGCCGGGGGCCGCCTTGCGGCGCTCCCGAATGCCGGTGCGCTCAATTATCCACTCGTCGGCCAAACCATTGAGACGGGTGAAATGCGCATTGGTAACGACGGCCTCCGGGAGGTAGGCCGCCACATGATGAAGGTACACAGAGCGGTGTTGGGTGGGAAATTCTAGCTGGCCTTGCGGCACAGCAAAGGTACGGCCCCAGCCCGACGGCGGTCGGCGGCAACAGCCCATAAGCCCATAAGCCCAAATTTTACACCTTGCCGGGCTGGCTTCTGTGCCGGTTCTAAGAAATATCACAGCCCGCCCACGCTCACCGGCCGCCCGGCCGCCGGGTGGCCGGGCCGGGCTGGCTACAGCCGCTTCACCGTGCCACTGCCCGATTTGGAGCTGGTTATCTGCGGGTTGCCGCTCACCAGCACGCTGCCCGAGCCGCTGGTGCGGGAGGTGAGGGTTTTGGCGGCGTTCACGCGGGCATTGCCCGAGCCGCTCACCCGCACGGCGGTGTCGTCGGTGCGCAGGTCGGCGGCCCGCACCTCGCCCGAGCCGCTCACGCTGATACTGTGCTGCGGGCAGCTGCCGCCCAGCGTGGCATCGCCCGAGCCCGTTACGCTCGTGCTGAGGCGGCGGGCCGTGAGCTGAGGCATTTTGAGGCTGCCCGAACCGCTCACGCTCACCAGCAGGTTCTCGGCCTGCACCGGGCCGTCCGCGCGCAGGTCGCCGGAGCCTGATATGCTCACCGCCGTCAGGGTCGGGGCGGTTACGTACACCGTTACCGGGCCGTCGAACTTCTCCACTTCCCACATTTTCCGGCCCTCGCGGCGGCGGCCAATGCGCAGGCTGCCGTTCTGCACCTCGGTTTCGACCCGTGCCTGGTCGGCGGCCGAGGCTTCCACCTCCACGCGCTGGGGGCTGCCCTGGCGCAGTATCACCCGCATGGAGCCCGCCGCTGCCACGGCCGTGAAGGGCGACACCTCGCGCACCTGGCGCTCGGTAGCAAGGTGAGCAACGCCCGCAGACACCGCCAAAACCGTGGCCGAAGCCACCTGAGTAGCCAGCAACGAAGCCAGCAGCAAACAGCATTTTTTCATCGCAGAAAACAGAAAAAGTGAGTGCCCAGACGGGCGGTTTCCCGAAAGATGCGCGGGCTACTTATTTGGTTGCCCGGCAGCAGGAACGGCTACTAAAGAAGGGCCAAAGCCGCTAAAACTCGACGTGCAGGCGCACCGCCACCACATGCACCGGGCCGCTGCGGTCGCGGTTGTAAGCCGGGTTCACCACGAACTGGTAGTCGGGGCTGATGCTGGCGTGGTACTTGGGCAGGGCAATGCTGTAGTACACTTCGCCGATGCTTTCGAGGCCGTAATTCAACGCTCCATCGCCCACGATGAAGCCGTAGCCCCCGGCCGCCAGGTAGGCACGGTGCTCGGCGCTGATGCCGTTCACGACCACGGCGGCACCGAGGCGGTCGTCGGGGCGCTGCCAGCGGGCTCCGGTGCTTACCGCGCCCAGGCTGGCGCTCTGGTCGATTTCGGT
This sequence comes from Hymenobacter sp., assembly GCA_043763525.1. Classification (GTDB taxonomy): domain Bacteria; phylum Bacteroidota; class Bacteroidia; order Cytophagales; family Hymenobacteraceae; genus Hymenobacter. The sequence continues at coordinate 1,770 of JAYULN010000488.1, read as the reverse complement.
GAAGGCCCAGGTTTCGTTTTTGCCGTCGTTGTAGCTCACGCGGGCAAACAGGCCTATTTCTTTGGTGATTTCCTGCTCCGCATTCAGGCCGAAACCAATTTTGGTGTGGCCAGCGCGGCGCACGCTCACCACGTCGGGCTGGTCGCCGGTGGCTTGGGCCAGGGCCACGGCGCTGCGGTAGGTAGCCATAGCCGCCACGTTGCGGAAGCCCAGCAGCCGCACCGTACCCTGCCGGCCGGCCAGCCTGTAGCCTTTGGTCAGCTCCAGGGTTTCGGCGTGGGCCGTGCCGTAATGAAAATCCAGCACCGGGCCGTTGGCCAGCGTGGGCATCAGGGTGGAGGCAAAGCGCAGGGCCAACGCCGGGGTCACGTATTCGAGCACGCCGCCCACGGTGTAGCCGCGGGTGTTGGCGGCGTAGTCCCAGGCCCCGGCGCTCATCAGGCTCCAGTTCAGAAACTGGGTGCGGGGGTCGTGCGAGTAGCTGTTCTGGTCAAAAAAATCGGCGGTACTGAACTTGCCCAGGTTCACGGCGAAGTAGCGCTGGGGGCGCGGACCGGCCAGCTGGTTGAGGTCGTCCTCATCAACTTCAGTACCCGTGCCCAGGGCAAACACCTGCCGCAGATACAGCCGCGCCAAATACAGATTAGGCGCCGGGTCGCCGATGCGGAACGTCTCGCCGTTGACAAAGCCGGCCACGCCGCGTGCGCCGCTCAGGCCGCTGCCACCGGCTACTTCGGGATTGAAATACACGGCCCCGCCCTTCCAGAGCCGCCGCCCGATGAAGAGCGTCGACGTGAACGAGAGCTTGGCCGATTCGCGGTCGACCAGGCTGTAGTCGCCCGAATAAGGCGTACTCAAGTCGTTGTGCCACTGGTCAATCAGCGTTTGCTGAAAGTGCAGGCTCCCGTTGCGGGGCTGCTGGGGCGTGTCGTTATCCTGGCGAATGGGCGTTTGCGAAGGCGCGGCGTTGGGCGGCGTGGTGGGCGTGGCGGTGCCGGGCAGAGTAACCTGGGCCAGCGTGGCGAATGGCAACGCGGCCAGGGACAGCAGTAGTTTTAAGCGCAAAACAGAGGTAATTAAATAGTAAGCGAGTGACAAAAGTAAAGCAACCCGCTCCACCTCCTACGCCCGGCCACGCAACCAAATAGCCGAAGCAACGACTTCGCAAATGACAAATACATGGGTTTTTAAACTAGTCTAAAAATTATTTTAGCACAACCAAAAATAAATTTTGCTATTTGGCTGCTACCTCGCAACCGGCATCGCGACCCAGGTATTGAATGCCCCAGCCCAGCAGCTCGGCAAACACCGGCCGCACGCGCTACCCCTGCTCAGTAAGGCTGTAATCGACGCGCGGCGGCACCACCTGATGCACGGTGCGGGCCACGATACCGTCGGTTTCGAGGTCGCGCAGCTCCTGAATCAGCATCTTCTCCGTGATTTCGGGTATCAGGCGGCGCAGCTCGCCGTAGCGGCGCGGCTCGTCGAGCAAATAGGATAGAATCAGCAGCTTCCATTTGCCACCCAGCACATTCAGGGTAGTGCGTACGGGGCAGGCCAGATTATGCGTGGCGCTGGCCGGTGCCCAATGGGCCTCGGCATGTTGTTATTTGGTGAGTTTCGACACAATTTTAATATATTGACTGTCAACAACTGACGTTACGCCGTGCCTTGGTTCAAGCGCCGCTGGGGGTGTAGCGCGAACTTTGTCGTTCGCGTCCCCGTGCCGTTCGGGCGGCTTTACTGGCGCGAGGACGCGAACGACAAAGT
>JAYULN010000487.1:0-9612 GCA_043763525.1 Hymenobacter sp. | reverse complement strand
GCTGATGCCGCCAGCGGCATTGTGGTGCCCGCCGCCGTCGAAATGCCGGCGCGAAAAGTCGCTCACGGAGAAGCTGCCCACCGAGCGGAAGGAGATTTTGACGGCCACGCCGCGGTCGATAAATACGGCCGCGAACTTGATGCCCTCGATGCTCAGCGCGTAGTTCACCAGGCCTTCGGTATCGCCGGTTTTGCTTTGGTACTGGCGCAGCTCGTCCTGCGTGATGGCGATGTAGGCCGTGTTGAACTCCCGGTTCACCACCAGCTTGTCTTTCAAAATGAAGCCCAGAAAGCGCAGGCGAATTTCGGAGTGCGAGTCGTAGATGCGGCGATGCACCGACGAGAGGTCGATGTTGACCTTGAGCAGCTCGGCGATGATGAGGTGGACGTTGCGGGAGGTGCTGGGGTGCCGGAACGAGCCCGTATCGGTCATGATGCCCGCGTAGAGGGCTTCGCCAATGCCTTTGGTGATGAGGTCCTGGTCGCCCAGGTCGCGGATGATTTCGAAAATAAGCTCGGCCGTGGCCGCCGCCGTAGGTACCGAAAACGTGATGTCGGCAAAATCTTCGGGCTCCTGGTGGTGGTCGACGAGGACTTTGGTGCCGCTGGCCTGGCGGATGTACTCGCCCAGTTCGTTGATGCGGCCCAGGCAGCTGAAATCGAGGCAGCAAATGACCTCGGCGCGGGCAATGAGGTCGCGCACCTGGCGGTCGTTCTGGCGCTTGTCGTACACCACCACCTCGTCGTTGCCTTCCATCCAATTGAGGAAGGCCGGATAATCCGACGGCGTAACCACCGTTACGTGGTGGCCTTTTTGCTTGAGGTAGCCGGCCCAGGCCAGCGACGAGCCCAGGGCATCGGCATCGGGCTTGTGGTGGGTGGTGATAACAACCTGCTTGGGCTGGGCAAGCAACGCCTGCAAGGCGGGAATGGAACTGGTCATCGACAACGAGAATGGTCCTACAACGGAACTGAGGACCGGTGGCTTACGGATAAACGGGGCGGCAAAATTCGGAAGAAATCCGTTCCCAACAACGCCGGACCCCCGGAAGGTTCTCGCAAACACTCCGAATGGTTCGCCCGGCTCGGCCAATGCAAGCCGTGCGCTTTGTGGCTACTTTTGCGTCGCAATAACTTTTTTACCCATTTCCCTTTAGCTCAGCCCATGGCCACCAACCGTACATTCACGATGATTAAGCCCGATGCCGTTCAGGAAAACCACATTGGTGGGATTCTGAACATGATGGAAGAAGGCGGTTTCCGCGTCGTGGAACTCCAGAAAATCAACCTCACCGCTGAGCACGCCGGCCAGTTCTACGCCGTTCACGCCGAGCGTCCGTTCTACAACGACCTGGTGCGCTATATGTCGAGCGGCCCCATCGTAGCCGCTGTGCTGGAAAAGGATAACGCCGTTGCCGATTTCCGCACCCTCATCGGCGCTACCAACCCCGCCCAGGCGGCCGAAGGTACCATCCGGAAAAAATACGCCAAGAGCATCGAAGCCAACGCGGTGCATGGTTCGGACTCGGACGAGAATGCTCAAATCGAAGCTGATTTCTTCTTCGGCGCGAAGTAAGTTGCCCTTCAAAAGCAGCAAAAAGCCCGCCCTGCATTGCGCGGGGCGGGCTTTTTGTTTGTGCCAACAACAGACTATTTTTATACTAATCTTGTATTTTCGAGCTTAAATTAGGCCTGCTCGACGGTGAGCAGCGACTCCGGCAACGACATTTCCACCGCCGGTTGGGTGGTGTGCTTGTGCTTGAAAATAAGCACGAACAGCACGGCTATCGCCAGGGAGTAGCCGGCAAACGTGAGCCAGATGCTGTGCCAGTCCTTCACGCCGTTGGCATCGGTGAAGTAGTGCTGGATGATGAGGCCGCTCAGCGAGCTGCCCAGCACGGCCCCGAAGCCGTTGGTCATCATCATAAACAAGCCCTGCGCGCTGGCTCGAATGCTGGGCTGCGTCTGGGTTTCAACAAAGAGTGAGCCCGAGATATTGAAAAAATCGAAGGCCATGCCGTATACGATGCACGAGAGAATAATCATCCAGAGGCCGGAGCCGGGGTTGCCGTAGGCGAACAGGCCGAAGCGCAATACCCAGGCCACCATGCTGAACAGCATCACCTGCTTGATGCCGAAGCGCCGCAGGAAGAAGGGAATAGCCAGGATGAACAGCGTTTCGGAAATCTGCGAGATGGACATGATAATGGCCGGGTATTTCACCGTCAGGGTGTTCTGGTAGGCCGGGTTCTTGTCGAAATCGTGCAGGAAGGTGTCGCCATAGGCGTTGGTCAGCTGTAGGGCGGCCCCCAGCAGCAGGGCGAAAACGAAAAAGGTCGCCATCTTCCGGTCGCGCAGCAGGGCGAAGGATTTGAGGCCCAGAATGTCGAACAGCGAGCGGCTGGAGGAAGCCTGCGACGTGGGCGGGCACTTGGGCAGCGTGAACGAGTACAGGCCCAGCAGAATAGCCGCGCCGGCCGCGACGTAAAACTGGCTGGCCGTTTTCTCAAAGCCCAGCAAACTCACCGTCCACATGGCTACGATGAAGCCAATGGTGCCCCACACGCGGATGGGCGGGTAGTCCTTCACCACGTCGAGCCCTTCGGTTTTCAGCACCGAAAACGACACGGCGATGGACAACGACAGGGTGGGCATGTAGAAAACCATGTTCAGCAGCATCACCCAGAACATGGTCGTCGGGTTGTCTACCAGCGGAATGGTGAGCAGCACGATGCCGCCCAGAATGTGCAGGATGCCGTAGAGCTTCTCCGCGTTCACGTATTTATCGGCCACGATGCCCATGAGGGAGGGCATGAAGATGGAGGCGATGCCCATGGTGGAAAAGATGGCCCCAAACTGCGCCCCCGACCACTGCTTCGTTTGAAACCAATAGGCCCCAATCGTTATCAACCACGAACCCCAGATAAAGAATTGTAAAAAGCTCAATATGGTGAGGCGCAACTTAGTATTCATGCGGAGTCCGGTTAAAAAAGTAAGGTGGGATTTGGCCGCTAAAGATACAATTCTTCCTGCCAGAATCGGAGACAGGCAACGGCTGAGGTTGGCGCGGCCGCAACCAGCCGGGAGTGCCTGCTGCCAGTGCGGGGGCGGCCGTGCTGGGGAGGGCACAAAAAAACCGCTCCGGCCATTGCGGGCCAGAGCGGTTGAAATACTGGAAAATCAGGCATGAATAATCGGTATCCAGCCTTGTTTCAGTTGCCTGATTGACAGCGTTTTACTGTCGTAATACCAATTGCCTGCTGCGGCGCATGCCCGCCGAATCGGCGCTTCAGCTACGCTTCGTAGCTGGGCGAGAACGTGCCGGCGGGCTGGCCATCGGCCACTGGATAGTCGGTGTAGCCGTCGGCGAAGCCGTTGGGGCCAGGGGCGTAGAAGGTTGCCGGGTCGGCTTCGGCCAGGGGCAGGCCCTTTTGCAGGCGCTCGACCAGGTCGGGGTTCGAGATGAAGGGCCGGCCAATGGCCACGAGGTCGGCCTGGCCGTTGAGGGCGGCTTCGATGCGCTCCACGGTGGAGTAGCCGCCGCTCAGAATGAGCGTGTTGGTGAATTTCTCCCGGATGACTGCCACTGTTTTGGCTGGTACGGCCGGCGCGCCCATGCTCGCGTGGTCGACGAGGTGCAGGTACACGAGGCCGATTTTTTGCAGCTCCTCGGCCAGGTAGGCGTAGGTTTCGTCAATTTCGGGGTAGCTGGCCATGTCGTTGAACACGCCCCAGGGCGAGAGGCGGATGCCGGTGCGTTCGGCCCCAATGGCCTCGGCCACGGCGCGGGCTACTTCGAGCACGAAGCGGGCGCGGTTCGGCACACTGCCGCCGTACTCGTCGGTGCGCTGGTTGCTGGCGGGGTTCAGGAAGGTTTCGAGCAGGTAGCCGTTGGCCCCGTGCAACTCCACGCCGTCGAAACCGGCTTCGAGGGCCAGCTTGGCGCTATGCATGTATTCATCGCGCACGCGGGCCAGCTCGTCGGGGGCAATGGCACGGGGGGCGGGCTGGTCCTGCATCTGCTGCTGGTCGGTCCACATCTGGCCGGCGGCAGCAATGGCCGATGGGGCGATGCCCGCCGCGCCCTCGGGCAGGTTGAGCGGGTGGAAAACGCGGCCGGCGTGCATCAGCTGCACAAAAATGTGGCCGCCGTGGTGATGCACGGTTTCGGTTACGCGCTGCCAGTTGGTAACCTGCTCCGGCGTGAACAGGCCCGGAATGCGGGCGTAGCCCAGGCCATCGGCCGAGGGCGAAGTGCCTTCGGTGATGATGAGGCCGGCGGTGGCCCGCTGACGGTAGTACTCGGCCATCAACTCGTTGGGCACGTTGCCCAGGGCGCGGCTGCGGGTGAGGGGAGCCATCACCAAGTGGTTGGCGAGAGTGAGCGGACCCAGCTGGGCAGGCTCAAATAATTTCTTCGACATGCGGAGTGAATGCAAAATGAATACCTCGGGATAGGTTCAGGCCCGGCAAAAGGGCAGCTTTACCACTGTAGGTACATTAATAACCGTTGTACGTACATGAATTGTTTCGGGTTGCCCGATGTATTTTTCCAGTGAGTAGGGGCAGAGCCAAAAAAAGCCCGCTTCGGGGAAGCGGGCTTTGATAATCGGGACCAAAAAATACGCCTTAAACGGGTCGGGCCTCAGCAAAGCGATGGTTCACCTCGTCCCAGTTGATGAGGTTGTAGAAGCCGGCAATGTAATCGGGCCGGCGGTTCTGGTACTTGAGGTAGTAGGCGTGCTCCCACACATCGAGGGCGAGCACGGGCAGGCCTTTGCAGCCAGCTTCGGGCATCAGCGGGTTGTCCTGGTTGGGCGTCGAGCAGATTTGCACCGAGCCATCGGCCTGCTTGCACAGCCACGCCCAGCCCGAGCCGAAGCGTGTGGTGGCGGCTTTGGTGAATTCCTCCTTGAATTTGTCGTAGCCGCCAAAAGTGGTGTTAATGGCATCGCCTACGGCCCCGGTAGGCTGCCCGCCGCCGGTGGGCGACAGGATAGTCCAGAACAGGGAGTGGTTGAAGTGGCCACCGCCGTTGTTGCGTACGGCCACCGGGGCCTTGGCAATGTTGTGCATGATTTCCTCGATGGACTGATGCTCCATCTCGGTGCCGGCAATGGCGGCGTTCAGGTTCGTCACGTAAGCCTGATGGTGCTTCGTATGGTGAATTTCCATCGTCTGCGCGTCAATCGTGGGCTCCAGCGCGTCGTAGGCGTAAGGGAGTTTGGGCAGTTCAAAAGCCATAGTTAAAAAGGTTTTGGGTGGTGGAAGGTATGAGAAATACGTGGCCGTGTATCAGTCGATTTCACTAAGGGCTACGGCGGCCACTCATCTCAGTTCAAAAGTATATTATTTCCGCTTCAAACTAAAAAAATCGCGCATGAGCGCAGCGCAGGCTTCGGCCTGCACCCCGCCGCGCAGTTGAGTGCGCGGGTGCAGCAGCGGCCCGTGCCGCCGAAAGCCCACCTTGGGCTCGTCGGCCCCAAAAACCACCGCCTTGAGCTGAGCCCAGTAGCTGGCCCCGGCGCACATCACGCACGGCTCGATGGTGACGTAGAGTGTGCAGTCGGACAAGTATTTGTTGCCCAAGTGGTTGGCTGCCGCCGTGAGGGCCAGTATTTCGGCGTGGGCCGTCACGTCGCGCAGGCGCTCGGTCTGGTTATGGCCGCGCCCGATAACCCGTTGCTCGAACACAACAACGGCCCCGATGGGGATTTCATCGGCCGCCAGGGCTTTTTCGGCCTCAGCCAGGGCTTGCAGCATATAATAGTCGTCGGTCATGGGTCGTTGCTGTAACGCGGACTTTTAGTCCGCGCCTGCATGTGCAAACGCGGACTAAAAGTCCGCGTTACTTCATCGCAATGGCTCCCATCACGACCTGGGCCGTGGGCTGCCACTGAGCCTGCTCCTCGGCCGGAGCCACGAAGGTGAAAACGTAGAGCTGCGTGCCCTGAATGGCGTATTGCACCGTTTGGTAACGCTTGATGGGGGCCAGCTGGCTGTTGCGCCGCGTGTCGGATACGGTCGAAATAAACTCGAAATAGATGAAATCGCGCCCGTTCACGGTCCGGATGTCCTCCTTCAAAAAATCGACCTTGGTGTACAGCCGCTGAATGCTGGACTTGTAAATTTTCAGCAGCACGGCGTAATCCATGCTCTCGAAGGTGGTGGGCCGCACGGCCACGCTGAAATCGACGCGCCCGCTGGGGTTGGAATACACGGCCAGCGGCTTGCGCGGCGACGGGTATTTCACCGCGATGCCGTCGTCGGGTAGGGGCGCAAACGTGGCCGGCACGCCCACCGACAGGCTCGAGCCCAGCTTCACCGTGGTTAGTTTGGGTTTGGGACCGAAAGCGGCGAGGCCCAGAAACAGCAGCAGAAAGGTGGTGGTTTTCATAACAGCGCAAAATGAGGATGATAACAAAGAACGTCATGCTGAGCTCGCCAAAGCATCTCTACCGCGGTACTAAAATTGATTAGCTGTGCGGTAGAGATGCTTCGGCAAGCTCAGCATGACGTTCTTTTTCTGGGTAAGCCGCCAACTACCGGCGCACGGTGGGGTACTTAATCCGCACCTTCTTCCAGTACACGTAGTTGCCGGTTTTGGCTTCAACCAGGTAGGTGCCGGCCGGAATCTTGCCCAAATCAACCGGCGCTCCGGTGTTGTTGGTGGGGTCCAACTCGGTTTGGTACACCACTTTGTTCTTGTAGTCGGTCATCACCAGCGTGCCGGGCTTGGTGAATTGCTGGGTGAAGCTCAGCATGATGCTGGTAGAATTCGACTTGGGAAAAACGTCGATGCCCGACAGCGTTTCGATGCGCTTGACGGGGCCGTCGAGCGTAACGGCTCCGGCCGAACCCTTGGATTTTACGACGGTACCCGACTCGTCCGATTTGCTTTTGGTCTTGCTTTTGGTTTGGGCCTGGGCCGTGCCGGCGACGAATAAAGCGGCCGCGAGCGCGAAAGAGGGAAGAAATTTCATGGGTACTGATAAGGTTGAGAAGACAAAGAAACGCAGTTGCCGGTGGGCATTGCATACTCCGTACCAAAGTTTGGGTTTCGCCCCGCCGGCCCAATGGCTACCTTCGCGGGAGATTCATTTAACAATTGTCAATTAACATTTAACGAGTGGTTGCCCGGCAAACGGCTGTCAAGCGAGATAAACTTCCCGCTTGTGCCCATGCCACAACTCGTTAAGTGGAAGTCATAATTGTTAACTATTAATTGTTAACTGCTAATTGACAAGATGTTACGTACCCATACCTGCGGCGAGCTTCGCCCCGAACACATCGGCCAAACCGTTACGCTTTGCGGCTGGGTGCAGCGCACCCGCGACAAAGGGGCCATCCTCTGGATTGACCTGCGCGACCGGTACGGCCTCACCCAAATCACCCTCGAAGAAGGCGTGGAGGCCGAAGCCGTGCGCGAAACCGCCCGCCACCTCGGCCGCGAGTTCGTGCTGAGCGTGACCGGCAACGTGACCGAGCGGTACTCCAAAAACGACAAAATCCCAACCGGCGGCATCGAAATTCGCCCCGAAAAAGTCGAGATTCTGAACCCGGCCAAGCTGCCGCCCTTCCTCATCGAAGACGACACCGACGGTGGCGACGACCTGCGGATGAAGTACCGCTACCTCGACCTGCGCCGCACGCCGGTGCGTAACAACCTGATGCTGCGCCACAAAATGGCCCAGGCCGTGCGCCGCTACCTCGATGGCCAGGACTTCATCGAAGTCGAAACGCCCGTGCTCATTAAGTCCACGCCCGAGGGCGCGCGCGATTTCGTGGTGCCCTCCCGCATGAACCCCGGCGAATTCTACGCCCTGCCGCAGTCGCCCCAGACGTTCAAGCAGCTGCTCATGGTGTCGGGTTTCGACCGCTACTTCCAGATTGTGAAGTGTTTCCGCGACGAAGACCTGCGCGCCGACCGCCAGCCCGAATTCACGCAGATTGACTGCGAAATGGCCTTCGTGACCCAGGAAGACATCCTGGACATGTTCGAAGGCCTGGTGCGCTACCTGTTCAAGGAAATCAAAAGCCTCGATTTCCCCACCGTGCCCCGCATGACCTACGCCGATGCCATGCGCGACTACGGCAACGACAAGCCCGACACCCGCTTCGAGATGAAGTTTGCCGACCTTACCGAAACCGTGAAGGGTCAGGGCTTCCCCGTTTTCGACAGCGCCGAGCTGGTGCTGGGCATCAACGCGGCCACCTGCGCCGCCTACACCCGCAAGCAGCTCGACGAGCTGACCGAGTGGGTGAAACGGCCCCAAATCGGGGCCACCGGCCTCATCTACGCCCGCGTGGAGGCCGACGGCCAGGTAAAATCCTCCGTCGACAAATTCTACTCGCAGGAGGAATTGCAGAAGTGGAGCGCCGCGTTCAACGCCAACCCCGGCGACCTGCTTCTGCTACTGGCCGGCTCCGAAGCCAAAACCCGCAAAGCCATGAGCGAGCTGCGCCTCGAAGTGGGCCGCCGCCTGGGCCTGCGCGACCCCAACTCGTTCTCCCCGCTGTGGGTGATTGACTTTCCGCTGCTCGAATTCAGCGAGGAGGAAAACCGCCACTTCGCCATGCACCACCCCTTCACCTCGCCCAAGCCGGAGGATTTGGCCCTGCTCGACAACCCCGCCACCATCGGCCAGACCCGCGCCAACGCCTACGACCTTGTGATAAACGGCGTGGAAGTGGGCGGCGGCTCCATCCGCATCCACGACCGCGCCGTGCAGTCGCGCATGTTCGGCCTGCTCGGCTTCACCCCCGAAGAAGCCCAGGCCCAGTTCGGCTTCCTGCTCGACGCCTTCGAGTACGGCGCGCCGCCCCACGGCGGCCTCGCCTTCGGCTTCGACCGCCTGTGCAGCCTCTTTGGCGGCTCGGATTCTATCCGCGACTTCATCGCCTTCCCCAAAAACAACTCGGGGCGTGATGTAATGATTGACTCACCCTCGCCGATTTCGGAGGTGCAGCTGAAGGAACTGAGCATCAAGACGGCCGTAGTGGCGAAGTAGCTTTTTAAAAACTGTGGTAATAGAAGCGGCGACTGAATTCTCAGTCGCCGCTTTTTTATTGACTGACGTTACGCAGTCGGCCGGGGCAAAGCTGCGTAACCAGCCCAAACAGGTTGAATTGAGGTAAGAGAAAGCGGGATAGATATTGGCGCGTGTACCAACATTTATCCTGTGAAAAGTCGGGTTCATCGGGTCCGGCTGGTCGTTGGCCGAAGTCCGAAATCCGCGGCTGGCCCGAGCGAGTACGTTAGTTTTAGTTAAGCACTTCAATACCCGCACTCATGTTTAAATCCGCTGTTCTCGCCACCGTCGTTCTGTTTTGGGTTACGCTGAGCGTATCGTTGGTTAAAGCGCAGCTCACGGCTTCGCCGGTTTACAAAATGCGGGTGCCCACCTACCGTCCCCTGCCCATGCGCTCTACCAGCGTCGCGCAGATGGTCGGCATACACTACTGCCTATAATCGGTTATAGCCCTGCAATGGCATTGTGGGACTGTTTATTTAATTATTTTCGACTTATAGGTTTTATAATCTAGGATATAAGCAAAAGAGCCGCGCCCATTGGGCACGGCTCTTTTGCTTATATTAAATCTGGCGTTAGAA
>JAYULN010000486.1:0-21087 GCA_043763525.1 Hymenobacter sp. | reverse complement strand
AGCTGGTCATTTTGATTCCGCTGCTGTTCGAAGACCTGACGCGTGCCGGGCGCTGGGCCGTTAATTCGGCCACGCAGCCGGCCGGCACCGCTAGCCCGGCCATTCCGCGCAGCGAGTTCATCACCAAACTGGCCCTGGGCCTGGGGGCCATTCCGTTTCTGGGGCTGCTGTGGGGCATGGCCAAGGGTGCTACCGACTACCAGGTGCGCCGCGTCACGCTGAAATTCCCCAACCTGCCGCCGGCCTTCGATGGCTTTAAGGTGCTGCAGATTTCCGACCTGCACACCGGCAGCTTCAACTCGACCGAGCCGCTGGAACGGGCCGTGGCCATGATAAACCGGCAGGGCGCCGACCTGATTCTGATGACCGGCGACCTAGTGAACAACCGCGCCACCGAGGTCGAGCCGCACATTCCCACCCTGGCGGGCATCAAGTCTGAGCTGCCCATTTTTTCCAGCCTCGGCAACCACGACTACGGCGACTACGTGCAGTGGGAAAGCCCCGCCCAGAAGCGCGAAAACCTGGAGCGCCTGATGCGCAACCACGCCAAAATTGGCTGGACGCTGCTCAACGATACCAGTCACACCATCACGCGCGGCACCGACAAAATAGCAGTGCTCGGCGTGCAGAACTGGAGCAGCCACGCCAACTTCCCCAAGCATGGCAACCTGCCCCAGGCCCACGCCGCCAGCGGCGACGCACCGTTCAAAATCCTGCTCTCGCACGACCCTTCGCACTGGGAAGCACAGGTGCTCAATTACCCCGATATCGACCTCACCCTCAGCGGCCATACCCACGGCATGCAGTTCGGCGTGAACCTGCCATTTATGAAATGGAGCCCCGTGAGCTACGTGTACAAGCAGTGGGCCGGCCTGTACGAGCAGGGCCGCCAAAAGCTGTACGTCAACGTCGGACTGGGCTTTTTGGGGTATCCGGGCCGGGTGGGTTTCCTGCCGGAAATTACGGTGTTTGAATTGCGGCGGGCTTAAATAACCGCTGTTACGCGGTAGGTTGTAGCGCGAACTCTGCCGTTCGCGTCCTCGCGCCAGTAAAGCCGCCCGAACGGCACGGGAATACGAACGACACAGTTCGCGCTACACCCCCAGCGTCGCTTGAACCAAGGTACTGCGTAACAGCAGTTAAGTAGGTAGCCAGTATTAAGTAGCCAGTATTAGGTAGTCAGTATTAAGTAGTCAGTAGTCGGACATCAAAGTGCTGTAAATCAAAATTTAACATTGGGTCTGACTACCGAATACTTATGTTCGACTACTTAAATAACTGGGCATTAAAAACGAAGCGGCGGGTAACAACAATTGCGGCGTTACCGTAAAGCGCCCCCAACGACTTACGGTTGATTTTTAATTCTCCAATTCATGAAAAATCCCCTCTTGATGCTCGCGGGCGCTGCCGTCCTGTCGCTGGCTTCCTGCTCGCAGGAAAAAACCACCGAAGTAACCACGGCTCCCGCCGCAACCGACGGCACGGCTACGACCACGACCACTATGACCACCACCACGGCCCCCGAGTCGGCGGCCATGATTGAGGCCCGCGCCCAGCGCATTGCCGACAAAATGGTGGCTAACATGAAAATCACGGACGCGGCGACCAAGACCAAAATTCGCACCGTGTATGTGAACCGCGCCAAGCGCATGAGCGAGATGAAAACCAAGTACGCCACCGACACCACCGGGATGGCCGCCGCCATGCGCGATGCCTCGACGGAAACGGATAAGGAATTCCGCGTCATCTTCGTCGAGCCCACCCAGTACCAGGCCTACGAGTCGAGCCGTTCGACCTACGACGACAGCAACTACATCGACGACGCGTCGATGTCGAATACCGGTACCTCGACCGATGCCACGTCGTCGGGCACCACCGACGGCACCAGCAACATGAGCAGCACCGATAACTCGATGTCGGGCAGCACCGATGCCATGAGTGCCACCAAAATGAAAGCCAAAGGCGAAGACGGCAGCAAAATCAAGGTGAAGGAAAACGGCAAGGTGAAAACCAAAGATGCCGACGGCCCCAAAACCAAAAACTAGCGGTTTGGTCGATATAATCGGCCGAATCGTCGCTGGAAAGCCCGCACCTGCAACGGTGCGGGCTTTTTTTGGCTCGTTGGGTTGCTACTTTGTGCGGCGTTGCGTTTGAATAATTGATGTTTTCTGAAGTAGTCTCTTGTGTAATTGGCAGTTGGGTCAGGTTGGGCCGGGCGCTTGGCGTGCTGGCCACCTTGTGGCTGCTGGCCACCCCCTGCGCCCAGGCCCAGGCCCCCGAGGTGCGCGTGAGCGGCAGCGTGACGGCCGCCGGCACCCGCCGGCCCGTGCCTGGGGCCACCGTGCAGGTGCAGCGCACCCATCGGGGCTTGGTAACCAGCCCCACCGGCGAGTTTTCCATCGATGCCCAACCCACCGATACCCTTTTGTTTCGGGCCCTTGGCTTCAAGGCGCAGCGGCTGCCGCTGGGCGGTACGGGGCTGTCGCAGTTGGTGGTGCGCATTCAGCTGGTGCGCGACAGCGTGCGCCTGGGCGAAGTGCAGGTGACCGGCGACCGGCCCGACCGCGCCCTCATCAACCGGGCCCTGCGCAACATGAAGCGCCCCAAGCCGCCCGTGGTAAGCGCCGTGAAGCGCCCGCCCAAGCCCCAGCCGCTGTTCGCCGTCGACTCGACCGCGCCCAAGGCCCCCATTCCTACCATTGCCAGCCCCGTTAGCCTGCTCTACGACCAGTTTTCGCGCGAGGGCAAGCAGCGCCGCAAGATGGAGGAAATCGAAGCCGAGCTGAAAGCCGAAAAAAATCGCAAAGCCCGCGCCGAGTACAATAAGGCCTTCCGCGACAACCGCGGCTACGAACCGTGATAATGTGTGTTGCGCCGTGAGAACGGGCACCACGAAATTTTATTTCGCCTCGCGTCCGCGCCGCAATAGTTGCGAAGTGTAACCAGCCCTAAGCAGTTGCAGGCCTAATGGATAAGCTCGCCTTCCTGCCTCGTATTGGCAGCGGCAGGGGCGAGGCTCGTCGAGCGTGTTTAGTGCCGGGTGGGTTGGTAGGACTGCTCCAACACAAGGCGAAATGAAATTTCGTGGTACCCGTTCTTACGGCTCACGGTTAACTGTTAACGGCCCTTTCCCGTAAGCCCAGGGTATGAAAATTGGGTATCAGTCCTGCGTGAGCGAGGCGCTGAATTGCGGTGCGGCCCACGTTCAGGTGCGCCAAAAGCCAGCTAACGGTTAGCAGTGCAGCGCTATAAACCCACCACTCCATTATTTCACCAATCCACCTCATGCCTTCCGACCATCTCCTCGCCACCGTCAGCGCCCTCAAAAACGGCCTCACCAGCCTGCCCTTGGGCTCGGCCATGGACAACACCGAAACCTGGCAGCAGCAGTTTCTGCAAAGCGGCCAGCCCGGCTTGCAGGACATTGCCCGCGAAATCGGCAACCTGCAATCGCTGCTCACCAGCGGCGTGCTTAGCGCCCGCGCCATTGGCAGTTCCCTTTCCATTCTTGGCGACCAAACCAGCCAGGCCAGCACCCTGGCCACCGAGGAGCTGAAAAAACCGCTCATGGAACTCGCCGACCTCCTCCGCCGCCACGGCGGCGACCTACTGGCCCACGCCGACAAGAGCCAGCGCTAAAGCGTTTCGCTGGATAACCTAATTCACCAAAAAGCCTCGTCCAGGTTGCTGAACGGGGCTTTTTGGTGAGCCAAGCAGGCGGCGCAGGGTGCCGGGCCGGGAGGAGGCGCATGCTGGAGCAAACAGCTTCCTCGCTTGCAAAACGACTCTACGCTGAATCAAAACCGCCCTAATTCTGGGGCACGTTGCTGCTACGGCTGCGGCGCGAGCGACTGGGCACTACGTCGGTCGACTGGCGCGGCCGGTTGTTGCGGATAACGGGCTGCTCGCGCACGTCGGGTACGGCCGTGGGCGACAATTCGGGCGTGCCACCGGGCGCGAGGGGCTGGTCGGGCACTTGCCGGCTGGGCTGGGCATCGCGGTTGGTAGCGGTGCGCTGCACCTCGGGCGGCCCCTGAATGGTGCTTTGGTTGAGGGCCGGATTGACGGGCGGAATGGTGGTTTGCCCCTGGCTTCCCCCGCGCACCGGGGTCGTCGGGTCGAAGGGAACAGTTTGGGCCTGGGCCGCGCCGGCCAGCAGCCAGCCAGCCAGTAAAAAGCAGGTTTTCATTTTAGGGAAGGCAAAAAGGATAAACGAAAAAAACCGGTTGCTTCAGAAGAAACAACCGGTTTGCAAACCATTTACGAGGTTGAGCCGCAAAAGGTTAGTTCAGTGGCTTAGCTTCCATTTTGTTCTTACTCTTGTGGGCCGAAGACCTGGTCTTTATCGTGCGGTGAAATGTGGGAAGTAAGACGTTTGTGAAACGCCGGATTAGCGGCATCGGGTTGTTTTCACACAAATTCTTGCAGCCAAGATTACAATAAATGCGAGTAAATTATGGGGTAAAAATCTTTATTTCAGAACTTTATGTATTTTGATTATGCTGGGTATCTCAGGGCCTCAGCTACTCCATTTCTTGTCTGGTACCCCGAATTCCGTTCGTGAATTAGTGCCGGTTCAAACCGCCTCGAAGTCCTGCTGTTCGGGGCGCTTCACAACCCGCAACCGCGGGCTTGCCCCACGGCCCGCCCCGATAAGCGTATTTTCGCCGCTGGTACCCCGGAAAAACGGAAATAAAACAAGACCATTCATGCCCCCAGCCCCCGAAATCCGCACCGTGGCCGTGACCCGCTACGTGACCCCGCTGCGCGAGGGCGGCTCGCTGCCCGCCCTGGTCGAGGCCGACGACGGCTTTCTCTACGTGCTCAAGTTTCGGGGCGCGGGGCAGGGCATCAAGGCCCTCATCGCCGAGCTGATTGTGGGCGAGATGGTCCGCACGCTGGGCCTGCGCGTGCCCGAGCTCGTGTTTTGTGAGCTCGACGAGTGCTTCGGCCGCACCGAGCCCGACGAGGAAATTCAGGACTTACTGCGCGCCAGCACCGGCCGCAACCTGGCCCTGCACTACCTCTCCGGGGCCATTACCTACGATGCCCTCGTGACCACCATCGAGCCGCGCCTGGCCTCCCAAATCGTGTGGCTCGATGCCCTCACCCTGAACGTAGACCGCACCGCCCGCAACACCAATCTGTTGATGTGGCACAAGGAGCTATGGCTCATCGACCATGGCGCGGCCCTCTACGCGCACCATGCCGGGCCGGGTTGGGCGGCCCCGCGGCCCCGCCCGTTTCCCCAGATTAAGGACCATGTGCTACTGCCCCAGGCCAGCGAACTGGCGGCCGTGGCTGCCGAAAGCCAGGCCCTGCTTACGCCCGAGCGCCTCCACGCCATTGTGGCCCTGGTGCCCGACGAGTGGCTGGCCACCCCCGAAGAAGCGCCGGCCGACGAGCAGCGTACCGCCTACGTGCGCTTCCTCGAAGCCCGCCTCGCCGCCACCGAAACCTTTGTTCAGGAAGCCCAGGATGCCCGCAATGCACTTATTTGAATACGCCGTGCTGCGCGTGGTGCCCCGCGTTGAGCGCGAGGAATTCCTCAACGTCGGGGTCATCGTGTACTGCCGCTCGCAGGGGTTCCTGCAAACCCGGTTCGAGGTGTCCGAAGCCCGCCTGCGTGCCTTCGCCCCCGCCCTCGACCAACAGGAAATAACCGCCCGCCTGCACGCCTGCGAGCGTATTTGCCAGGGCCGGGCTACCGGCGGCACCATCGGCCAGCTGCCCATTGCCGAGCGGTTTCGCTGGCTCACGGCCACTCGCAGCACCGTGGTGCAGTGCTCGCCCGTGCATCCCGGCCGCTGCGCCGACGCGGCCGCCACATTGGCACGGCTCTTTACACAGCTGGTGGAATGAAAAAGAGCGTTTGAATAGTGGAGTAAAAGCTGGCAAGCCCATTTGCATTGTTCTGAAAACCAAAAAACCCTGCCTGCTTGCCGCAAACGGGGTTTAAAGTGGAGATGCAGGAACTCGCCATCTTTTGTAAGTTCTTTGTTATTAGTGAGTTGGCGCAACGCAAAAATATTAGGTCCCTTCATAGGTTCCTTGAAAAAAGTATGGACTTGAGACCAAATAAAATGGGTCGGGGACACTTTCAGAAACGCTTGGCTAAGCGCTTATTGGAAGCATTAGTAGGGCGTGGGTGCTGGTGAAGCCGGGCGGGTGAGAAGGCGGCGGCATCAGAACCCGCAGCTCCCTGGCTGGCGCTTTTCATGCTTTGTGTCCGGCGCATGTGCGGGAAATAGGCGCATCATGTGCGGCGAAGTTATACTCGTCATGAAGTGGATTGCGCGTCGAGAATATGAAATTTACGGATTAGTAAGGACGCGAGGTCTGGCCCAAACCCGGGGAGCCGGGTAAAGAAGTCGGGCACCGCGGTGCGAAACGGGCCTTTGGTGCGGTAGAAGGTCGTGTTGATAATCTTCTGGCGCAGATATTTCCAGAAGCGCTCAATCAGGTTTAGATTGGGCAAATAGGGCGGCAGAAAGACCTGGCAAATGGGCGTATCGGCCAGCCAGGCCCGCAATTCCTTGTTATTGTAGTAGCGGGCGTTGTCGCACACGGCGTAGATGCGGGCCTTGTCGGGATGGGCGGCCAGCAGCTGTTCGTAGAGCCGCCGGGTGCTCCGCGCGTTGACGCACGCCGTCTCGTCGAGCAGCACCTGGGTCGGCTCGTAGGCGTTGAGGGCCGCGTTCAGGGTCACCCGCTCGCGGCCGCTGACGGTGAGCAGGGGGCGCTCGGAGTCCACTTGGCACCAGGCGCGGGTGCAGGGCGTGTTGTGGGTCGGGTGGGCCGCGTCGGCATAACAGAGCACGGCCTCGCCCCGCTCGACGTGGGCTTCGAGTACGGCCAACTCGTCGAGAAAATCGGCCTGCGCCTGCGCATCGGCCTGGTAGGGCACGGGGGGTGTGCGCTTATAGGTAAAGCCCAGGCGGTGGAGCAGGTCCGTCAGGCCCGAGCGCGAGTAGGCGACCCGATGGGTGCGTAGCAGCCAAGCCTGAAGAGCTTTGCTGTCCGTGTAGAGCGTCGTGTTGAGTTCGCGGCACGGGTGGGCGAGTTGGGCGCTGCTCAGCAGGCCCCAGTAGCCGGGGCGTTCGTGCGCCAGGTACTTGTCCAGCCCCAGGTCGGCAAAGGCCCGCACGTAGCGGTAGCGCGTGGCCTCATCCAGGCCCAGCGCCTCGGCCCCGCTGCCCACCGGCCAGTCGCTGTCGAGCATCAGCACCACGGTGAGCTTGAGGTAGCCGTTCTCGTCGCGCCGCTGCGCCGCTGCTTTTGCAACTGCCGCAACGCCCGGCGCTCACCATCGGTCAAGTGTACTTGCGTGGGGACAAGTGTAGTACATTCCAACGACTACTTTCGCATCTCACTTCGCGACGAGTATAACTGACTAAGAAATCAGCCCCCGGCTCACGGCCAGCTTGATGAGGGCGGCGGTGTTTTTGGCCTGGGTTTTGGCGATGATGTTTTGGCGGTGGGTTTCGATGGTGCGCTTGCTGGTGAAGAGCTTGTCAGAAATTTCGGCGTTGGTGAGACCTTCGGCGATGAGCTTGAGCACCTCCAGCTCGCGGGCCGTGAGGTCGGCCCCGGCGTGGTTGCCGGGTTCGTCGGCAACCACGCCGGTCGACTGCGTCACGGCCTTGTAGAGCATGTTGAGGCCAATTTCGGTGCATAAAAACGTGTTGCCGGCCGCCACTGTCCGAATGGCGTGGGTGATTTCGCTGATGGCCGCGTTTTTCAGCACGTAGCCCAGGGCACCGGCTTCCAGCATGCGGGCCACGTAGTTTTCGTGGTCGAGCATGGTAAGCACCAGCACGCGCACCTCCGGAAAGCGGCGGCGCAGCTCGGGCATGGTGGCAAAACCGTCGAGCACCGGCATCTGCACGTCCATCAGCACCACGTCGACGGGTGTGGTTTCGAGAATGGCCAGCACTTCGGCCCCGTTGCTGGCCTCGCCCACCACGTCGAGGTCGGCCTCGGCCGAGAGCAGCGCCCGAATGCCGTCGCGCAGAATAGTGTGGTCGTCGGCGAGCAGAATACGGGTCATGGCAAGGGGAATTAGGGGTATCGGAACGGCGAACTGCCGGTAAAGGTGGGGCAAGGTGAGTCCACGGAAAAGGTGGCTACGTATTAGTACGAGAACTCTCCGTCGTGCCCCGCTATTTGGAGGTATTAACTGCTGTTACGCAGTGCCTTGGTTTAAGCGCCGCTGGGGGCGTAGCACGAACTTTGTCGTTCGCGTCCCCGTACCGTTCGGGCGGCTTTGCTGGCGCGGGGACGCGAACGACAAAGTTCGCGTTACAACCTACCGCGTAACAGCAGGTATTAATACGGGTTTGTTTTGGAGATTTATGGTTGAGTTTGTCGGGGCCTGTACTTTCGGGACGATAGCAATCAAAGAATCGGCCGCCGGGCCAGTAAATATATATCTAGCAAAACTTCAATTTCCTTTCCAATTAAATATGATTCGTCTGCTTCTCACCAATGGTCAGCCCGCTACCCGCGAGGTGATGCGCGTTGAGCTGGGGACAGCGGCGGGCCTGAAAATAGTGGGCGAAGCCAACACCGGCGATGAGCTATTGGCTCAGCTGGCCGCCGTTGCGCCCACCATCGTGCTGCTCGACCTCACCCTGCCCGGCCCCAACATCATGGCCCTGCTGCCGGCCCTGGGCGCGCACTATCCGCTGCTACGGGTGCTGGCCCACGGCGAGCTCACCAACGAGCAGTACGTAGCCCGCGCCTTCGACCTGGGCGCGCACGGCTACATCCTGAAAAACTCGTTTGCCGCCGAGCTCATCCACGCCCTGAAAACCGTAGCGGCCGGCCGGCCCTTTTTGTGTTCGGCCCTTGGGCTGGCGCTATTGCGCCGCCTCTACGCCAGCGACCCCGCCGCCGCCGAGGCCGCCCGCGCCGCCCTGGGCCTGAGCAAGCGCGAAATGGAAGTGCTGCGCCTGGTAGCCGACGGTCTCACCAACGCCGAAATCGCCCTGAAGCTGTTCGCCAGCAAGCGCACCGTCGAAACCCACCGCCAGAACATCATGGACAAAACCCAAACCCGCAACACGGCGGCCCTCATCAAGCTGGCTGCCCGCCAAGGCCTGCTACGGGAGTAGTTTTTTTAGGATAGGAGGGTAGGAGGAAAAAGAACGTCATGCTGAACGCAGTGAAGCATCTCTGCTACAGCAGTGATTCCTAGCGATTGGCTTACTCTTCGCGGTAGAGATGCTTCACTGCGTTCAGCATGACGGGCTGCTACCGAAAAGTCCTTACGCCCCACCACTTTGCGCGGCGATGATGAACTCGGCCAATTCGCGGAAGCAGCCGTGGCCGCCGGCGGCCTGGCAGTGAAAATCGGCGGCGGCGCGGGCGAAGGAAATGGCATCGCCGGGGCAGGCCGAAAGGCCCACCAAACCCAGAATTCCGAGGTCGTTGGTATCGTCGCCGATGAAGGCAACCTCCTCGGCGCGGAGGCCGGTGCGGGCCAGAATGCCTTGCAGGCAGGCGGGCTTGTCCTGAATGCCCAGGTGCAGCTCGTCGATGCGGAGCTTGGCGGCGCGGGTGCGCACCGAGGGCGATGTTTCGCCCGTCACAATGCCCGTGGCGATGCCGCATTCGCGCAGGCGCACCACGCCCATGCCGTCGCGAATGTTGAAACGCTTCATTTCTTCGCCGCGCTCGGAATAGTACACGCCGCCGTCGGTAAGTACGCCGTCGCAGTCGGTGAGCACGAGGCGGATGCGGCGGGCACAGGCAATAAGGTCGGTTAATTTCATGAAAACAAGGGATTGCACGCCGAGTCGCGGCCGAAAAATGGCCGCCCCACGCGAATGAGGGCGCAAGAACGGAACGGAAAGCCAAACGAAAATTGTATCCAATTTATAATTATCCCGTAGTGTGTACCTTTAGCTTAACCAACGGCACTAGCTTGTATCTTATGAAGAATCAGTTGACTATCGCCGCTATTGTGGCTCTTCTGTCGCCTTTTGCCTCCGCCGCGCAGTCGGCGCGCACCGCGGTAGTGGCGGCCGAAACTGCTTTTGCGGCTCAGGCCAAGCAAGTGGGCACGGGAGCCGCGTTTCTGGCCAATAGTGCCCCCACGGGGCTGGTAACTGATAAAGGCAAGCTCGCCAATGCCCAGGATGTGTGGCGCGGCCGTCCGGCCGAGCTCGCCACGCGCCTCACCTGGTACCCGGTGCTGGCCGACGTGGCCCAGTCGGGCGACCTGGGCTACACCACCGGCCCTTGGACGTTGCTGCAAAACGACCGACCCCAGGCCTCCGGCGAATACGTTACCGTATGGCGCAAGCAGCCCGATGGCCAGTGGAAATATGTCGTGGATATGAGCATCGAGCGCATCGGCAGCGCCCCGGCCCTTTCGGCCACGGTGCCGCAGCCGCGCCTACAGGCAGCAGTGGCCACGCCCAGCGCCGCCCCCACCAACATCCTGCTCGACCTCGACCGGAAATTTGCGGCCGCCCAGCTGCTGAAACCCGGTGCCACCTACCAGCAGTACCTGAGCGCGGAAGCCCGCCTCTACCGCCCCGGCCTGTCGATGATGCAGGGTGAGGCCGCTTCTGCCAACATGAAGCACGTGGATGGCGGCTACCAGTTCACGGTTGTTGCGGGCTATCTGGCTGCCGCCGCCGACTTGGGCTACGTAGTGGGCACACTGCAACGCCCGGCCTCCGGCACCAAGCACCCCGAAGAAAACGGCAGCTACCTGCGCATCTGGCGGCGCGAAAACGTGGCCGGCTGGCGCATGGTGCTGGAGGTGTTTAACTTCGTTCCCAACCCAACCGATGCCGCCGCCAAGCCCGCCGCCAAGCCCACCGATGCGGGCGGAGCCACCGGCCAGCTGCCCACCAAGCGCAGGCAATAGCGCTGGCAGTTCAACGCAAGGTTGCCTAACTTCGAAGCCCCGTTCGGTTTTTTTCCGGCGGGGCTTTTTCGTGCGTTGGCCTTGGTGGTGTAAGGCGGGGCGCGGAGGAGCGTCTAGCAGGGCGTTGGCGGGGGCGCAGGGTGCCCGTTTCGCCTTAATTTTCTTTGGCTTATGAAAAGTTTGTTGTTGTTGGCCCTGCCGCTGGCGGGCCTGTTGGGGGCCCTGGCTCCGGCCCGGCCCCAGGGGGGGGCTGCTCCGGTGGCGGGCAGCCGCGTGCCGGTGGTGGTCGAGCTGTTTACGTCGGAGGGCTGTTCGAGCTGTCCGGCGGCCGATGCGGCCCTGCGGGAGCTGGAAACCGCCCAATCGGTGCCGGGCGTGGAGGTCATCGCCCTCGGCGAGCACGTCGATTACTGGAACCGGCTGGGCTGGAAGGACGGTTTTTCGTCGCCGGCCTACACCGCGCGCCAGCGGCAGTACGCCGCCGGGTTCGGCACGGGCTCGTACACGCCCCAAGCCGTGGTGAATGGCCGCTACGAATTTGTGGGCAGCCGCACCGCCGAGCTGGTCAGCACCGTAGCCAAAGCCGCTAAAACACCGCAAGCGGCCGTATCGGTAGCCATCAGCGGGGGCACCGCCCAGGTGCGCGTGGCCAGCGTGCCGCCCGGCACGCCGGCCACCGAGGTGCTGCTGGCCATCACCGAGCGCGGCCTGGCTTCGCAAATTGGGCGGGGCGAAAACTCGGGCCTGCTGCTGCACCACGCGGCCGTGGTGCGCCAGCTCATTCCCCTGGGCAAGGTGGGGGCCGATGGTACTTTTTCCGCCAGCCTGGCGCTCAAGCTCAGCGCCGACTGGAAGCGTGCAAACCTGCGCATCGTGGCCCTGGTGCAGGAAATTGCTTCCCGTCGCATTGTGGGCGCAGCTTCATCTTCAGCAATGAGCAATGAGAACGTCATGCTTCGACCAACTCAGCATGACGTTCTCATTGCCCATTAAAATAAGCGAAGCGTAATATTGTGGTGCGACCTTTACCAGCACATTTGTCGCTCCGCATGAATCCAGCAACCCCTGCTCCGGCCCAGTGGCCCGACCGCTACGGCGACGAGCTGTACCGCTTTGCCCTGAGCCGCGTGAGTGACTCCGACGTGGCCGAAGAATTGGTGCAGGAAACCTTTCTCAGTGGCCTGGGTGGCTTGGTCACGTTTCGGGCCGAGGCTTCGGAACGCACCTGGCTGTTTGTGATTTTGCGGCGGAAAATCATCGACTACTACCGGCAGCAGGCTCGGGTTACCCACGTTGGGCTCGATGAAATAAGTGATTCCGGCCCTACCGAAGCCGACTTTTTCACCCCCGAAAACGGCCATTGGACCGGCCAGCAAGCGCCCGCCAGCTGGCTCAACGCCGATGCCGCGCTGGAGCAGCAGGAGCTGCACGACATTCTGCGGCGCTGCCAGGAGCGGCTGCCGGCCCAGCACGGGGCCGTATTCGCCCTGCGCTTCGTGGAGGAACTGCCGGCCGAGGAAATTTGTCAGGCGCTCGGCCTCAGTTCGGCCAACTACTGGGTTATCGTGCATCGGGCCAAGCTCCAGCTGCGGCGCTGCCTCGAAAAATACGGAATGGGCAAAAATTAATTATCCGCTATGCTACGTCTTATTACCTGCCAAAACGCGACGATGATGCTGGAGCAGCAGGCCGACCAGCCCGTGCCCCGCCCGTTGCGGGCCAGCCTGTGGCTGCACCTGCGCTACTGCCCCTACTGCAACCGCTACGCCAAGCAAACCGTGCAGATTGCCGAGTGGGTCCGGGCCTCGGCGGCGGCACGGGCAGCGGCCGGTCCTTTCTTGTCAGATGCCGCCAAGGAGCGGATGAGCGCGCGCCTGGCCGCGGGCGCATAACCTCACCCCGCCCCTCTCCTTGGGGAGAGGGGAGCCAAATAAAATTATGCTAAAGAGAATGCCTCATTGCTAGTCAGCAGTGAGGCATTCTCTTTAGTCGATAGGCGTTCTGTCTGCCGTGGTTCCCCTCTCCCCAAGAAGAGGGGCGGGGGTAAGGGTTACGCTCCCGTTGGGGCCAGGCGCACCACCAGCCCGTCGGTGCGGGGCGTGAGGCGAATCTGGCAGCTCAGGCGCGAGCCTTCATGTACTACGGGCAGGGTTTCGAGCATGTCGAGCTCGTCGTCGCTGGGCTCGGGCAGGGTGGGGCCGGCCAGCACCTCCACGTGGCAGGTGGCGCAAAGGGCCATGCCGCCGCAGGTCGCCATGATGTCGTAGCCGCTGGCTTTAAGCAGCTCCATCAGGCTCAGGCCCATGTCGGTGGGGCCGATAAGCTCGGTGCGGTGGCCAGCGGCTTCTTCGACGTAGATGCGGATATCTTCTTCCATAGGGGAATTATGAATCATTGGCACAAAAGAACGTCATGCTGAGCTTGCCGAAGCATCTTTACTGCAATAAGTAGGTAGCCAGTATTAAGTAGTCAGACATCAAAGTGCTGTCAATCAAGATTTAACATTGGGTCTTGCTGCCGAATACTTATGTCCGACTACTTAGTATTTAATTACTGCTGCGGTAGAGATGCTTCGGCAAGCTCAGCATGACGTTCCTTGTGAGCACACTACATGGAAGGTGCCCCGTTCACGGTCGTGTACTTGAGGGTGTACTTTTTATCGGGGTAAATGTACTTGAACGCGCCTTGGCACATGAGGGCAGCCTCGTGGAAGCCGCAGAGGATGAGCTTGAGCTTGCCGGGGTAGGTGTTGATGTCGCCGATGGCGAACACGCCGGGCAAGCTGGTGCTGTAGTCAAGGGTATCGACTTTCACGGCATCATTTTCGAGCTCCAGGCCCCACTCGCCGATGGGGCCAAGCTTGGGCGTGAGGCCGAAAAGGGGAATGAAGTGGTCGAGCGGCACGGTTTCGGCGGTGCCGTTATTGCCGGTGATGGTGACTTCGGCCAGCTTGCCGTTGCCGTGCAGGTGCGTGACGTTGGAGCTGAGCACGAGCTTGATTTTGCCAGCCTCGTGCAGCTTCTGCACCTTCTCGGCCGAGTCGGCGGCCCCGCGGAAAGTGGTACCCCGATGCACGAGCGTGACATCGGCCGCCACGTTGGCGAGGAAGTTGGTCCAGTCGAGGGCCGAGTCGCCGCCGCCGGCGATGACGATTTTCTTGTCGCGGAAATGCTCGGGGTCGCGCACCATGTAATGCACGCCTTTGCCGCCCTCAAACTGCTCCAGGTTCTCCACGGCTGGTTTGCGGGGCTCGAAGGAACCCAGGCCGCCGGCAATGGCCACGGCTTTGCAGTGAATTTCGGTGCCGTCGGTGGTGTGCAGCTCAAATGTGCCGTCGTCGAGCTTGGCAAACCGTTCCACCCGCTCGCCCAGCGTGAAGGTGGGGTGGAAGGGCTCAATCTGCTTCATCAGGTTGTCGACCAGGTCGCCGGCCAGAATTTCGGGGAAGCCCGGAATGTCGTAAATCGGCTTCTTGGGGTAAATTTCGGAGAGCTGGCCGCCGGGCTGGGGCAGGGCATCCACCACGTGGCAGCGGAGCTTGAGCAAGCCGGCTTCAAAAACCGCAAACAAACCCACCGGGCCGGCCCCGATGATGCAGATATCAGTGGAAATGGTATTGGACATAAGTGCGATAAGTGCCTGACCAGGCGCTTGGTGAAAGCGGCCGAAACCGTTAGGAAGCCGTTTTAGGCAAAGGTACGCCCCGCAGCCGGGGCCGCCAACGGCCGCTTGGCCTATAACAAGCGGCCGCCGGAAATCGTTGGCGATGAACGCACGTATTTGGTTCTGGGCTACGCCACAATCACAGGTAATCGAGAAAGTGCGCGGCTTCCCAGATGCTCAGAAACTGCCGCGCGGGCATGGCCACGTCCATGGTCAGGTTGTTGGAATGGCGGCGGGTGGGCAGGCCCGGCATGAGCACCTCGGCCACCGCGCCCACGCCGTGGGCCACAATGAGGCGCTCGGCCGCTTTAAAAATTTCGAGCAGGACTGGGCTGGTTTGGTTCACTACCTGCATGTCGCTCAGGATGTGGAAGCCGGGCTGCACTTCGGCCAGCGCGGCGGTCCAGTCGGCCAGGTAATGGGGCAGGGCCGTGGCCGTTTGCATCGGCCCAAAATTTTGGTAGAAAACACGGTTGCGGGCCGGCTCTACCACCAGCTGGTATTCGGGACGGAGGGCAATGAGGCGCATGACCAAGCTGGGCTGTCTGCCTGTTTACGACCAATGCGGGGCTGCGGTTCTTTCGGGCCGCTGCTCGCGGGTGAATGGGCCAACCCGGGGCGGGCGGGCCTGCCCAGGGGCACGTTCTCGACGGTGTAAGCGCGGTTGTTCAGCCCGAAACTCTCCTGCTCGCTCACGCCCAGCCAGCGTAGCCAGCCGCGCAGCAGGTGCTGGCAGGGCAGGGTTTTGTTGAGGAATATGAACGGGAAGTCGCCCCGATGATGGCCGGCACGTAGAGCCAGCGCACGGGCAGCCGCCGCAGCCGCGCACACAGGGCCAGAATGCCACCCTCGCCGTGGTTATCGGCCTGCAAGGTGGGCCACATACTGCACGGCGGTGCGCCGCGTGAGCGTCCAGATGATGCAGGAAATGGTGCCGAGCACCACGTCCTCCGTCACGGGCCGACTGGCAAACACGCCCCCCACGGTGTAGCGCGGCGAAGTGCCGATGTCCGCCGTACACGATGCCGAGGGCAATGAAAGTGCCGGGCGGCAGAGGCGCGGTTGAGCGAAGCGGAAGCGGAAGCAGACATGTAGGAAAAGCAAAAGGGGGTGGTTGGAGTACCGTGGACTCTGCGAGTCCGCGCGTGGGCCGTTCAGGCGTGCGAACTCGCAGAGTCCACGGTACTTCAACCACCTCGTTCTCACCCCAACATTACACCTTCACGGCCAAATCCTCGGCGGCTACCAAGCTGGCGGGCACGGGGTCCGACGGGCTTTCGGGCGGCACGCGCCGCAGGTCGAGCGGGCGGTGGGGCTGAATGGTGAGCGGCACGAGCTCCACGGCGACGTCGCTGGTGTCGAGGCCAAAGGCTTGCTGGTCGCTGATGGCGAGCTTGTTGAACAGGAAGTAGCCTTGCAGAATGATGCGCTCCTTGAGCGAGAGCTGGTTGTCGTAGCTGAGGACTTTATCGAGCACGACGAAGCGGAAATCGCCGGGTAGCTTGTGCTTTTGCAGCGTGGCGTAGCGCGAGGTGATGTCGATTTCGCCCTTGCCGGCCATGTCTTCCAGCACGCGGCGGAACAGCAGGTTGATGCGCGGCTGAATGCGGAAGCCCAGCCGGAAGTTGATTTTGTAGGCCACGTCGGGCACCAGCGTTTCAATGGTGTAGCGCATGCCGAAGGGCTCGTTCAGCAGGCCGATGTTGAGGAACCAGTAGCGGTCGGCGCGCTTGGGCTTTTTGCGCAGAATAGAGTACAGGATGCGGGCCTCGATTTGGGTGGCGTTTTTGCTGCGCGTGAGGTACACCAGGTTCGAGGCGTACTTGCTCACGGTCTGGTCCTGGCTCAGCTCCTGCAAAATGGGCAGGTTGTCGGCCCAGCTGGTCATGTCGAGGTAGCGGTTCTTGATTTGGCGGCCCTTGTAGCCCATCCACATGCCCAAAATCAGGGCCCACTCGAAGACGAGAATGCCCAGCCGGTTCAGCAGCTTGGTGATGTTGGCGACGAGGAACGACAGCTCCACCGTTAGAAAGACCAGCATAATCAGCCCCACTACGGGCAAGGCCCAGTGCTTCACGCCGCGCAGGTACTGCGAGAGCAAGATGCTGGTCATCAGCATGGCTACCGTGATGGAGAAGCCGTAGGCCGCCTGCATGTTCGCCGAGGTCTGGAACCAGAGCTGCACGCACACGCAGCCAAACCACAGCAGCCAGTTGATGCTGGGCACGTAAATCTGCCCGCGCTGGTCGGTGGGGAACAGGATGCGCACCTTGGGCCAGAAGTTCAGGCTCACGGCCTCGGAAATGAGCGTGTACGAGCCCGAAATCAGGGCCTGCGAGGCGATGATGGTGGCCGCCGTGGCGATGATAATCAGCGGAACCAGGCCCCAGGTGGGCGCGATGAGGAAGAAGGGGTTCTGGTCGCTGCTCAGCACGTGGTCCACATGGCCCATGGCCCAGGCCGCCTGGCCCAGATAGTTGAGCACCAGCGTAGTCTTTACGAAAATCCAGGCCGCCCGAATGTTCTTGCGTCCGCAGTGGCCCAGGTCCGAATACAGCGCCTCGGCCCCAGTGGTACACAAAAACACCGCGCCCAGCAGCCAGAAGCCCTTCGGGTACACCGTCAGCAACTCGATGGCGTACGTCGGGTTCAGGGCCTTGAGAATGGCCGGGTGATGCACAATCTGCACCAGCCCCAGGCTGCCAATTACACTAAACCACACCAGCATAATGGGCCCAAACGACGCCCCCACCGTCTTGGTGCCAAACTGCTGAAAGGCAAACAGCAGCGTGATAATTACCAGCACGATGGTGATGATGGTCGTTTCCGACAGCGAGGGGTCGAGCAGTCTCAGCCCCTCAATGGCCGACGACACCGAAATCGGCGGCGTAATGATGCCATCGGCCAGCAGCGTGCCCGCCCCGATAATGGCCGGCCACAGCAGCCACCGCCCCCGGTGCTTCACCAGCGAAAACAACGAGAAAATGCCGCCTTCGCCGTGGTTATCGGCCTCCAGCGTGAGCAGGATGTACTTGATGCTGGTTTGGAGCGTGAGCGTCCAGAACACGGCCGATACGCCGCCGTACACGAGCAATTCGCTCACCGGCCGGTCGCCGAGGATTGTTTGGAACACGTACAGTGGCGAGGTGCCGATGTCGCCAAAAATGATGCCCAGCGTGACCAGAATGCCGGCGGCCGTGATGGCCCGTTTGTGAATACTGTTTTCGGTGGGCAAGCCCGCCACGGTGGCACTGGACATAAAAAGCGAAATAAGGAAGACGGGAGAAATTTGCGCGTTGCGCGTTGCGCGTTGCTGGGCGGGCCGGCCGCTAAGCTTCGGCCAGGTTGGTCCCCGCCAGCAGCGCGTTGGCGGTATGCTGGACCTGCTGGGTTTGGGCAAGCAGCTTTTGCACCAGGCGCTGCTGTTCGGCCGCCGACGTTTCAGTGGACGGGGGCGGGACGGTGCCGGGCCGCCGGTGGGTGGTTACCAAATCGAGGGGGCCGCTGGAGTCAATCCGGGGCGTGCCGTCGGCGGTTTCGTAGCCTTCCAGCCGCTGGGCCATGTTGTTGAAGGCGCGGGTCACGTCGGCGAATTCGCCCGAAACCTGGGTCGGCAGGCGCTGCGAGTAGTCGCTGGCCGCCAGGCGGCGGATGCCGGCCGTGAGTTCGTCCATGGGCTTGGTTACGTAGTCGGGAAAGGAGAAAATGAACGAGAACGTGGCCAGAATGCCCAGCGCCGCCAGTAGCGCCAGCGTGGCAATGGTGCGGGCCGCGATGTGGCGGGTGCGCTGGCTTTGGGCCTCAATGGCGTGCAGGTTGAGGGTAGCCACGCGGGCCGTTTGGCGGCGCAGCTGCGGGTACAGCGCCGTGGAAGCGCCGGTGGCCGGGGCCGCCGCCAGGTACTGCCCAAAGCCGCGGGCCAGCGAATCGGCCAGCGCGCCCTCGCCGGGTTCGGTGATGTTGTGCTGCTCGGCGGCGAGGTACTGCTCGAACGTCTGGCAGGCTTGCGCGGCGGCCGGCGTGGCCGGGCCGGGGGCGAGGCGGGCATCGCGCAGGTCGGCCAGGGCATCGCCCAACCGTTGGGCATAGGTCACCGAGCGGTAGTTATTTTTCAGCGTGGCCTCGGCACTGCCCGAAAGCTGGTGCAGGTAATACGCGCCCACGCCGCTCAGCAGCACGATTATCAGAAACAGAAAGCTGAAGCCCAGGGCGAGCCTGGATTTGATGGTGGCTGGCATGACAGTGAGGAGCAGTGGTGCGAACTGCTCGTGCCAGTTTATTCAAAGCCGTGACCAGCTTTCTGATTAGAGATAAATCATGATTTAATTAATTGATTATAAGATGGATGCGATTAAAAAACAAGTATTGCCAAAAGGTAAAGCAGGACTGACCGGGCCAGAATGACTTGGTGTATTGTCACAATGACCCGGCACCTTACTCCGCCACCGGCAGTGCGAAGCAGAACCGGCTGCCCGCGCCCAACTCGCTTTCCACCCACAGCCGGCCGCCCTGGGTAGTGATGAACTCGCGGGCAATGCTCAGGCCCAGGCCGGAGCCGCCGGCGTAGCCCGCCTTGTCGGGAATTTGGGCGAAGCGCTGGAAGATGCGCTCGTGGTGCTCGGCGGCAATGCCGGGGCCGTGGTCCTGCACGGTTACCTGCACGAATTCGCCCACCCGCGTGGCCCGCACGCCGATGGTTTCGCCGGCTGGCGAGTAGCGGATGGCGTTGGCCAGCAGGTTGATGAGCACCCAGGTGGTTTTCTCCACGTCGGCCCGGATGGCGGGCAGGTCTTCGGGCAGCTCGGGAAGGAGGGTGAGGTGGTTGTGGTCGAGCTGGGCCTGTACGGTGGCGGTGGCGTAGCCCACCACGGCCGGCACCTGCGTGGCCTGCACGTTGAGCCGGATGCCCGCCCCCGAATCGAGCCGCGACACGTCAATGAGCTCGCCCACCATGCGCAGCAGGCGCTGGGTTTCGCGGGCAATGCTGTCGGTTACGCGCCGGCGCTCGGCGGCATCAATCTTGTCACTCCGTAGTAGCTTCAGGTTGAAATTGATGCTGGAAAGCGGGGTTTTTAGCTCGTGCGATACGGTGGCGAGGAAGTTCGATTTCACCTGGTCGAGCTTCTTGAAATCGGACACGTTGCGCAGGGTCAGAATCTGGCCCATAAACTCCATTTTGTCGCTGGCTTCGTTGAAGGAAACCAGGTCCTGCACGGCCAGGCGATAGAAAAACTCTTCCCCGTTCAGGGCAATGGTGAGCAGGGGCGCGTCGGCCACGGCCTGCTCGCGGCGGGGCGCGTCGAGGGGGGCGAGCATGGTGCGCAGCAGGTCGTTTTCGTGGGCCACGTCGGTGGCCAGGCGGTCGAGCAGCCGGGTTTCGGGCAGGCCCAGCAGGTTGCAGGCAATGGGATTGGCCAGAATAATGCGGCGGTTTTCGTCCAGCAGCAGCAGGCCTTCGTCGAGGCCGTTCACGATGCTGCGGGCGCGGTTGCGCTCGGTCACGAGGTCGGCCGTGGCCGCGCTGCGAAACTCGCGCAGCTCGACCAGCATGCGGTTGAAGGCCCGGCCCACCCGGCCAAACTCGTCGTCGCTTCCGATGGGAATGGTGGCGTTGAAATCCTGGTCGGTGGCGTGCTCCAGGCTCTGGGTGAGCTTGCGCAAGGGGGCCACGGCGGCTTCGGGCACGCTCAGCACCAGCAGGAGGGCGATGAGCAGGGCCAGCGCCCCGAAGGCCAGCAGGTAGCGCCCGGCCCGCCCGGCCGACTGGTTGGAGCGCTCGTTTTTGCGGGTGAGGGCGGCCGTGTTCAGCCGAATCATGCGGTGGGTTTGGGTGCGCAGCCGGGCCAGGGCCGGGGCGGTGGCCGGCCCGTGGTAGGCCGCAAAGGCGGCGGTGAGGCTGTCGACGAGCTGCTGCTCGCCGGGCTCGGTAATGTTGCCCACCTCCCGGTTCAGCGCCTGTTGAAACCGGGCGAGCCCCTTGGAAGTGGCCGGGTAGGCTTCGAGGTGGTCGAGGGCCTGCAGCATCTGCTGGCCCAGCTCCACGGAGTAGAAATTGGCCTTGAGGATGTTGCGCGAGCTGGCCTCCAGCCGCCGCACCGAGTAGAAGGCGTAGCCCCCCAACGCCAGCAGCAGTAGCAGCAAGGCCAGGAAGCCAGCGGTAATCTTGGTTTTGAGGTTCATTCTTTCAACGAGCAACGAACAGTTAAGCAACTGCTGTTACGCAGTGCGTTGGTTTAAGCGCCGCTGGGGACGTAGCGCGAACGGTGTCGTTCTCTTATGCCCGTGGCAATAGCATTCTGCGCTTATTCTTTGTATATGTACACGAAAAGATCTTATATGATCAAGAATAGACATCCTGGTCCATGTAAGTTTTTAACAAGAAAGAAAGGGTTTCATAATTGTGAATGACTTGAAATGCATATTTGTCACATATATTATTCACTTATCTCGTCGACCGCATGTTTTTCCGAATGTAATAGATGAGGATAAAGTGGGTCCAACCATTCTTGCGTCCATGTTAGGATTCGCTATCTTGGTCAACT
>JAYULN010000485.1:0-1509 GCA_043763525.1 Hymenobacter sp. | reverse complement strand
GGTGTACAACATCAACTCCACGGCCACCAGCAGCACCTGGAACACGGTGGGCATCAACGGCGGCGGCGGCTACGGCGACCAATACTATTTCAACACGGTGTATCTGAGCGGGCAGCTGAGCGCGGCCGGCGGCTCGGCCGGCTCGGCCGCTTTTGCCAACGGCAACCCTAGTAATGCAACGGCTTCGACCAACATCGATGTGCGCAACAACATCTTCAGCATCGTGGGCGGCACGGGTGGTACCACGGCCACTCCGCTCTACGCGAGCTACACTTACGGGGCCAGCTACACCGGCAGCACCCTCGACAACAACGACCTGTTTGTGAGCGTGGGGGCCACCGGCCTGGCCGTGACCGGCCACCTAGGCACGGTTGCCTCGCCCACGGGCGATGCCGCTACCCTGGCCGCCTGGCAAGCCGCGACTACTCAGGAAGCCAATTCCAAACAGGTCAACCCCGCCTTCACGCAGACCACCACGGTGCCCTTTGACCTGACCCCCACGGCTGTGGCGCTGAATAACGCGGGCGTGGCCATTGCGGGCATCACCCTGGACTACCCCGGCACCACCCGCGGCACCGTGCCCGACATCGGGGCCTACGAGTTTACCCCGCCGCTCACCACCGACCTCAAACCCGTGAGCCTGCTGGCTCCCTCGGCCACGCAGACCTGCTTCACGAATGCTGAGCCGGTGACGGTGCAGGTGCAGAACAACGGTGGCGCGGCCATCGACTTCAGCACGGCCAACGGCACGGTGACCGTGGTGGTGACCCCGCCCAGCGGCGTGGCCAACAACCAGACTTTCACCACCACCCTCACCACGGGCACCCTGGCCCCCGGTGCCACGCAGAATGTGACGCTGCCCGGCACGCTCGACATGACGGCTCTGGGCGCGTACTCGTTCGCCGTTTCGGCCACGGTCCCCGGCGACATCCTTACCACCGACAACATCACGGCCGCCCGCACCGTGGCGGCCCCGCAGGCGGCCCTGCCCTACGCCGAGCCGTTCAACGGCAGCACTCTGCCCACGAACTTCACTGCCACCAACTTCAGCCTCAGCACCTCGGCCAACAACGGCGGGGCTACGGGCAGCTACGGTTTGCGCGTCAACATCTACAGCAGCGTCATCAGCGCCACGGCCACCACGCCGGTGCTGGGCACTACGGTGTCGAGCAACAACGTGCTGACGTTTGACGCGCGGTTCCTGATTTTTGGAACAAGTACCGGGCAACTGCTCAGCGCCAACGACCGGGTAGACGTGCAAGTTGCCACCTGCGGCGGCACCTTTACTACGGTGTACACCATTAACGGCGGCAACCAGAATGGCACGGGTACGGCCAGCGCCAGCTTCTACAATTACTCGGTGCCGCTGACCGGCGTGGGCGCGGGCCAGAGAATACAGGTGCGCCTGGCCGCGGCCTACGGCGGCACTTCGGGCAACGACTTCTACGTGGACCTGGACAACCTCAACGTGCAGAGCCTCGTGAACACCGACCTGGCCCCCACGGCCCT
>JAYULN010000484.1:0-1515 GCA_043763525.1 Hymenobacter sp. | reverse complement strand
TGGGCGGTGGCCATTCGTTCCCGGTAGCGTTTGCGGCCCACACGGGTATCGCTATGCTGCCCATCCTGTATTTCGGCAACGACGAGCAGAAGGCCAAGTACCTGCCCGGCCTCACCGACGGCAGCCTAATGGGCGCGTACTGCCTCACCGAGCCCGGCTCCGGCTCCGACGCTCTGGGGGCCAAAACCAAAGCCGTCCTCAACGCTGAAGGCACGCACTACGTGCTGAACGGCCAGAAAATGTGGATTACGAACGCCGGCTTCGCCGATGTGTTCATCGTGTTTGCTCAGATTGATGGCGACAAGTTCACCGGCTTCATTGTCGATAAAGATACCCCCGGCCTGAGCCTCGGCAACGAGGAGCACAAAATGGGCATCAAGGGCAGCAGCACGCGCCAGGTGTTCCTGAGCGACGCGCAGGTGCCCAAGGAGAACGTGCTGGGCGAGATTGGCAAAGGCCACCTCATCGCCTTCAACGTGCTCAACATTGGCCGCATTAAGCTGGCCGCCGCCTGCCTGGGTGCCGCCAAAGGGGCTGCTACTCAAAGCGTGAAATACGCCAACGAGCGGGTGCAGTTCAAGATGCCGATTTCGAAGTTCGGCGCCATTCGCTACAAGCTGGCGCAGCAGGCCATCCGCCTCTACGCCGTTGAATCGGCTATTTATCGCGCTGGCGCTGATATCTATCGCATGGAGCAGCAGCTGATGGCCGAGGGCAAAGGTGCCAATGAGGCCCTGCTGGGTGCCGCCCGCGAGTTTGCCGTGGAGTGTGCCATTCTGAAAGTGGAAGGCTCGGAAGTGCTCGACTACGTGGTGGACGAAGGGGTGCAGATTTACGGCGGCTACGGCTTCTCGGCCGATTACCCGATGGACCGCGCCTACCGGGATTCGCGCATCAACCGCATCTTCGAAGGCACCAACGAAATCAACCGCTTGCTGGCAGTTGACATGATTCTGAAGAAGGGCCTCAAAGGCGAAATCGACCTGATGGGCCCCGCCCAGGCTGTGCAGCAGGAGCTGTTGAGCATCCCCAGCATGAGCCAGGACGAGGAAACCGGTCTGTTCAGCAAGGAGATGAAAACCCTCGCCAACCTGAAAAAGGCCATCCTGATGATAGCCGGCTCGGCCGTGCAGAAGTTCACTGCCACCCTCGCCAAGGAGCAGGAGCTGCTGATGAACATCGCCGACATGTCCATCAAAGTGTACATCGCCGAAAGCACCCTGCTGCGCGTGGAGAAAGAAGCCTCCGTGAAAGGCGCGGAAGCCCTCTCGGTAGAGGCCGATATTGCCCGTGTGTACCTGGCCGACGCCGTGGACATCGTGGAGAAAGCTGCGAAGGACGCCATCGGCAGCATGGCCGAGGGCGACGAGCAGCGCCTGCTGCTCATGGGCCTCAAGCGCTTCACCAAAACCGAATTGCTGAACGTGAAGGAGTCGCGTCGCCGCATCGCCGCCAAGCTGATTGAAGCCAACGAGTACGCGTTCTAGAATTATTTATTGGAGCGAATTTCAATAG
>JAYULN010000483.1:0-9689 GCA_043763525.1 Hymenobacter sp. | reverse complement strand
GCCCGGTTCAAAAATACGCCCGCCTGGAAGGCTAAACGCCCAAACTGCCCCTGCCTAAGCAGTGGTGCGGCACAAGTAAAGCGCGCCTATTGAAAATGTTTATAATACAATTTAATTCCAAAAAACACCTTGTACGCCACATCAAGCAACATTGCGCATTTACAATAATGCAGTTTCGTTGCTTTGGCACTTTGCCAATAAGGTAAATTTTTATTTTACTTGTAAAAGCTGTTAATTTCAGCAAATCGCCCAGGCAAAACGAGGAAATCAGGAGCGTCCACGGGAGGAGAGCGACTGAAAAATGGAACCCAACACAAAATTGAATTTTAAAAAAATATGCTCCTGTTATCTTTAATCGGGCATTACTAGCGCAATTAATTGGCATTCCAACCGGCCGATGGCGCTAAGGCTTTTTGCGACTTTAGCTTTTAAGAAAACGCGGGTTGCCCAAACGAGTTGAGCTGTCCAATTTAAAGTTGCATTTTACGATATATAACAAATTCGGCTAAGGCATTCGGAACAAATTGATTTTTGGCCTGGTTAGAGAGGCCATAACCAGTCAATTTTTTTCGTTTTAAGTTTTTCAGAATGCAAAAAAATCATAAGCCCAATTCGCCCTTTTATTCCACAAAGCAGCGTATGACTAGCCGTATCGTACTGGCGTTTCTCCCCTTATTGTTGCTGGTAGCCGGCCTGAACCCCGCCCAAGCGCAGCAAATCCCCAACGTGACCTACTCGGGCCCCCTTACTATTACGCAGGGCGGCACTTACTCTGGCAACTTCCGCAGCACCGACTCGTCGGTGCCGGTTATCAATATCCTGACCACCCAGCCGGTCATCATCGAAAACTGCATTCTGGTGGGCCCCGGCGACCTGATTAAAGCGTTTGACGGCGGTGCCCAGCTCATTGCCCGCAACAACAAGGGCTATAGCCAGCTTCAGACGAACACCACGGCCCGTCACGGTCGGTTTGTCAGCTTTGTGCAGGGCCGCTCCCTGCTGGTCGAGCACAACTACTTTGAGGGCACCACGGGCATCGACATCTACCAGTGGAGCGGCGACGGCACCGCCAGCCAAACCGTGACCGTGCGCTACAACCAAAGCAAGAACCTGGACGGGCGCCTGCGCAACGGCACCGAGGAGTTCTGCAACTTCGTGGGCATGAACGCGGTGCAGAACCTGGTGGGCTGCGAAATTGCCTGGAACGAGCTTATCAACTATCCTGACCAGTCGCTGGTGCAGGACAACATTAACTTCTACAATGCCGGCGGCACCGCCAGCAGCCCCTTGAAGCTGCACGACAACTACATCCAGGGCTCGTACCCTTTCCCCTCCACGGCCACTTACCACACTGGCACGGGCTTCATCGTCGACGGTGACGGCGGCTCGAATGGCTCGGCTTACATCAATGCCTACGACAACCAGGTGGTGAGCACCTGCGGCGCGGCCATCAATATCGCAGCCGGCCACGACATTCACTACACCAACAACCGCGTAGTGAGCAGCGGCCTGCGGGCCGATGGCTCGCGCTACAACTCGATGTGGGCCGCTGGTGCCATCTGGAACGCTTACGCTCAGACATCGTTCATCAACAACACCTTCGAAAACAACACCATCGGCTATTGGTACGGCGGCGGCAACACGCCTTACAACGACCGTCAGGACAACTCTCCCGGCCTTTGCACTACCTGCACCGGCACTACCCACCTGCCAGACCGACCGCTCACGCTGGCCGATGAGCAGAACGAATTCACCCTCTGGCAGCAGAAGCTGTCGCAGAACGGCATCACGGTAGGCCCAGGCGGCTCGGGCGGCGGCACCCCAACGCCCCCGCCCGCTGCCACGCCGCCCACGGTGAGCCTGAGCGCCCCGGCCACCGGCACGGTGGGCACGGCCCTGGCCCTGACGGCCACCGCGGCCTCGGCTAGCGGCACGATTGCCAAAGTGGAATTCTTCAATGGCACCACCAAGCTGGGCGAAGACCTGACGGCTCCCTACGCCCTGAGCTACACCCCCACCGCCGCCGGCACGCTGGCCCTGAAGGCCCGCGCCACCGACAACGCCGGCGCGGCCACCACCTCCAGCACCGCCAACGTGACCGTGGCCACCGCCACTACCACCACTCCCACGACCCCGCCGACCACCACGACCCCTTCGACCCCGGTTAACTCCACGTTCTTTCGTGGCCTGAACCTGGGCGGTGGCACCGCCGCCATCGACGGCCGCACCTGGGAAGACGGCAGCAGCGCCGCCAACTTCCAAATCAACGGTTCGGCTTTTGCCGACCAGAGCGTGACCCTGACCCCCGCCACCGACGCGGCCCGCGCCACCATGATTCGCTCGTCGGTTTACAGCCCGGCGGTTGATGCCGCCATCGGCGGCGTGGCCAGCGGCACCTACAGCGTGTACCTCTACGTGTGGGAGGACAACTACGCCGAGACGTTTGACATCACCCTCGAAGGCCGTACCGTGCAGTCGGGCTACAACAGCGGCGCCGCCGGCCACTGGGACCGCCTCGGCCCCTTCACGGCCAGCGTGACGGACGGCACGATTAACATCGGCACCACGGGCGGCGACGCCAACATCTCCGGCATCGAAATCTGGGTGCAGAACGTCCGGACGACGGCTACGCCGCCCACGGTGAGCCTGAACGCTCCGAGCACCGGCAAGGTGGGCACGGCCCTGGCCCTGACGGCCACTGCGGCCTCGGCTAGCGGCACGATTGCCAAAGTGGAATTCTTCAGCGGCACCACCAAGCTGGGCGAAGACCTGACGGCTCCTTACGCCCTGAGCTACGCCCCCACCGCCGCCGGCACGCTGGCCCTGACGGCCCGCGCCACCGATAATGTTGGGGCCGCTACTACTTCGAGCACCACTAACGTGACCGTGGCCACCGCCACTACCACGCCTCCTCCTACGACCACGACGCCGACCTTCGTCCGGGCCATTAACCTGGGCGGGGCGGCCACTACCATCGATGGCCGCGCCTGGGCCGCAGGCAGCACCGCTGCCAACTTCACGGCTACCGGCGTCACCACCTTCTCGAACCAGAACGTGACCCTGACCCCCGCCACCGACGCGGCTCGCACCAAAATGATTCGCTCGTCGATGTACGGCAATAATCCGAGCCTGGCCATCAGCGGCGTGGCCAGCGGCACCTACAGCGTGTACCTCTACGTGTGGGAGGACAACTACGCCGAGACGTTTGACATCACCCTCGAAGGCCAGACCGTGCAGTCGAACTACAACAGCGGTGCCGCCGGCAGCTGGAAAAAGCTTGGCCCCTTCAAGGCCAACGTGACCGACGGCACCATCAACGTGACCACCACGGGTGGCGCGGCCAACCTCTCCGGCATCGAAATCTGGAAGTAATCGGTTTCGACCCGATAAGCACTACCGGGGATGCCCCCGCTGCGCTCGTCGCACTTCTCAAAAGCCTGGCCCTTTCAGCCAGGCTTTTTTGCGTTTCGGCCCGTGATGTAGCGCGAACTGATAGTTCGCGTCCCCGTGCCGCTCGCAACCAGTGTGATGGCGCGAGGACGCGAATTACCAATTCGCGCTACATCCGGCTGGCGCGAGGACGCGAATTACCAGTTCGCACTACATCCCGCAGGGCACCCCATCCACTTATCAGCTATCGGAGAATTTTTGTTAAAAAAGTCAAGGAATTTTATTTTTAATATATGAATCATGATATAATTTCTTATCTTGGCACCAGCTTACTTCTCTTGCCACTGACAAATCTTTCATTTACATACTCTCTGTTTTGCCGACGCCTATGAAACGCGCATTAATTACTGGAATTACGGGTCAGGATGGAGCCTACCTCGCGGAATTGCTACTGGAAAAAGGCTATGAGGTACACGGCATCAAGCGGCGCTCGTCGCTGTTTAACACCGACCGCATTGACCATCTCTACCAGGACCCGCACGAGGAAAATGTGCGTTTCAAGCTGCACTACGGCGATTTGTCGGACGCTACCAACCTCATCCGCATCGTGCAGGAGGTGCAGCCCGACGAGATTTACAACCTCGGGGCCATGTCGCATGTGAAGGTGAGCTTCGACACGCCCGAGTATTGTGCCGACGTGGACGGGCTGGGTACGCTGCGGCTGCTGGAAGCCGTGCGCATTCTGGGATTGTCGAAAAAAACCCGCATTTACCAGGCCAGCACTTCCGAGCTATACGGGCTGGTGCAGGAGGTGCCGCAGCGCGAAACCACGCCCTTCTACCCGCGCTCGCCCTACGCCGTGGCCAAGCTCTATGCCTACTGGATTACGGTGAACTACCGCGAAGCCTACGGCCTGTATGCCTGCAACGGCATCCTGTTCAACCACGAAAGCCCGCGCCGGGGCGAAACCTTTGTAACGCGCAAGATTACGCGGGGCGTGGTGCGCATTGCCCTGGGCTTGCAGGACAAGGTGTACCTCGGCAACCTGGACGCCAAGCGCGACTGGGGCCACGCCAAGGACTACGTGGATGCCATGTGGCGCATGCTGCAGCAGGACGTGGCCCGCGACTACGTTATTGCCACCGGCGTTACGACCAAGGTGCGGGATTTTGTGCGCCTGGCTTTTGCCGAGCTGGGCATCGAGCTGGCGTTTGCGGGCGAGGGCGCGGCCGAAGTAGGCTACGTAGTGGCCTGCCAAAACCCCGACTACCAGCTGCGCGCCGGCCAGGAAGTAGTGGCCGTGGACGCGGCCTATTTCCGCCCCACCGAAGTCGAGCTGCTCATTGGTGACCCGAGCCGGGCCAAGGCCGAGCTGGGCTGGACGCCGACTTACGACCTGCCCGCCCTGGTGAGCGACATGATGCAGAGCGACCTGGCGCTATTCCGGCGCGATGCCGTGCTGCTGGAAGCGGGCCACCCCGTGCTCAGCTACCACGACGAATAGC
Organism: Hymenobacter sp.; assembly: GCA_043763525.1. Taxonomy (GTDB): domain Bacteria; phylum Bacteroidota; class Bacteroidia; order Cytophagales; family Hymenobacteraceae; genus Hymenobacter. The sequence goes on along the minus strand of JAYULN010000483.1, from coordinate 4,794 downwards.
GGGCGCAACCCCGCAACACTCCCCACAAAGAGCCGCCCGAGCGTGCGCATTTACCTCTTCTTCACTTATTGGTTATGGAAAAAAATGCCAAAATTTACGTAGCAGGACACCGCGGCATGGTGGGTTCGGCTTTTATGCGGTTGCTGGCCCGCGAAGGCTACACCAACCTGCTCACGCGCACCTCCTCCGAGCTGGACCTGCGGGACCAGGCCGCCGTGGCCCGGTTTTTCCGCCGCGAAAAGCCCGATTACGTGCTGCTGGCCGCCGCCAAAGTCGGCGGCATTCACGCCAACAACACCTACCGCGCCGATTTTCTGTACGACAACCTCATGATTGAGGGGAATGTGCTTGACCAGAGCTACCGGCACGGCGTGCGCAAGCTGCTGTACCTGGGTTCGTCGTGCATCTACCCGAAGTTGGCCCCCCAGCCCATTCGCGAGGAGTACATGATGACCGGGCCGCTGGAATCGACGAATGAGCCCTACGCCATTTCTAAAATCGCGGGCGTGAAAATGTGCGAGGCCTACCGGGACCAGCACGGCTGCAATTTCATCACCGTGATGCCCACCAACCTGTACGGTCCCCACGACAACTACGACCTCGAAAACTCGCACGTAATGGCCGCGCTGCTGCGCAAATTCGTAGAAGCCGTGCAACTCCAGCTGCCACGGGTGGAAGTGTGGGGCACGGGTACCCCGCGCCGCGAGTTTCTGCACGTGGACGACCTGGCCGAGGCCTGCCTGTTCCTGATGGACGGCTACGACGAGCGCAGCCCAGTGAACGTGGGCACGGGCGCCGACCTCACCATTCGCGAGCTGGCCGAGCTAATTGCCGAGCTGGTGGGCTATACGGGCGAAATCCACTTCGACTTTTCCCGACCGGACGGCACTATGCGCAAGGTGCTGGACGTGAGCAAGGTGCATAACCTGGGGTGGCACCACCACATTTCTTTGCAAGCCGGCCTGCGGGCTGTGCTGGCCTCGGCCGAGTGGCAGACCACGACGCAGCCCGCGCTGCTGGCCTGGCCGGCCGACTGACGGGTTTCCACTGCACGTTATGCCTGACAAGCTGAACCGCGCCCGGCAGCCGACCAGGCGCGTACTGCGTGAGCTGGTGCCCTAAGTGCCCTACCGTCCTACCGCCTCCTGGGCGGGCATGCGAGCAGCCGCGCCCCGGCGGCCCGCACCAACAGCAAGGCCCGCTTGCCCGGAAGTGTACCCGGCGCAGGGCTCCTGCCTGGACATGATAAACGGCCTCATGGCCTCCACGGCCAATTATTGCGGCCTGCACCCCCAGCCCGGCCACCCAAGCCTGCACACGGACCATGAAAATGCGCTAACCATGAACCATGATTTGAAAGACCGAATCCGGCGGCGTGCCGGCCGGATACTCCGCGAATGGGTGCCGTTTCGGACCAGCTACCGGCCCACCGGCGTACACGAGAGCAGTAAAGAATGGGCGGCCATTCCAGGCAGCCCCGTCACCTACCACGAGGTGGAGCCGGCCCACATCTCCTACCTGCCCGTTTCGGACGACTATAAGCAGGTTGCCTCGGTGTATGAAGGCTCCCGGCATCAGAAGCCCGGCGAGGAAGCCGTGCCCCCGGCGTTCGTCATCGAGCTGCCGCAGGGCCGCCTCTACGCCGATAACTGGGACAGCGTGGCCGTGATTGCCAACGATGGCCAACTGGTGGGCGACGTTTCGTTTCAGCACAACCGCAAGGGCTGGAGCATGACCCCGGCCGCCGAAAACAACATTTTTCGGCAGCGCTTTTTCCGCCCGCCCCTGCGCCTGGCCGGCACGGCGTGCAGCCTGCTGGGCGGCGGCGGGGCGGCCATGGGCAACTACTACCACTGGTTGGTTGACTCGCTACCTCGCCTGCACCTGGCACGGGCTGCCGGCCTGCTGCCCAGTACAGACTATTACCTGATTTACAACAAGAACCACCGCTTTGCCGTGGAGATGCTGACCACGCTCGGCATCCGGCCGGAACAGATTATCGACGTGGAAACGCACCCGCACGTGCAGGCCGACCGCCTGCTGGTGACATCGCCCGTGCGGGGCACCGGCAACCACATGCCGGACTGGGCCGGCGCTTTTCTGCGCGACGTGTTTCTGCCGGCCCCGCCGGTGCCGCGCACCTTCAGCCCTTACGTATACATTTCGCGCCGCGATGCCCAGATGCGCCAGGTGCTCAACGAGCCTGCGGTGGAAGAAGTGCTGCGCGAGTTTGGCTTTGTTACCTACACCCTCAGCGACCTGTCCTTCGCCGAAAAACGGGCCTTGTTCAGCCAGGCCCGGCTGATTGTGAGCCCCATTGGGGCCGGCCTGGCCAACCTGGTTTTTGCCCCGCCCGGCACGCCGGTGCTGGAGCTCATGCCCAACGATTTTGTGATGCCCGAGCACATGGACATCGCGGCACGCGTGGGCCTGGCCTACCACTGGATGATTTGTGACAACCCCGAAAAGCCCGGCGGCATCTTCGAAGCCCGCCAGATTGATTTGCTGGTGGACCCCGCGCAGCTACGCGCCCGGGTGGCCGAGCTGCTGGTGCCCCGCGCGGCCCTGGCCCACGCCTAGCCTTGCCTACTTTTCTGCATTTTTTAAGTCGCTTGTATGCTTTCTGCTCCGCTATCCCTGGTGTTGAATAACCCGGCACCGCCCCTTGCCGCCAGCTCGCCCACGGCCGCGCTTTCCGAAGCCCGGCCGCAGCCGCTGCTCAGCATTTGCGTGCCCACCTACCACCGGCCCCAGCTGCTGGCGCGGGCGCTCCGCTCCATCGGCTCGCTCCCGCCGGATGTCGAAATTATTGTTTCGGATAACTCCACGGCCAACAACGACTGCGAGCAAGCGGCGCGTGCGGTGCTGGCCGGGCAGCCCGGTGGCCAATGGCGCTACTTCCGCAACGCTCCCGGGGGCAACGTGACCAGCAACTGGAACCACTGCCTGCGCCGGGCCCGCGGCCATTTCGTGCAAATGCTGCACGACGACGACTACCTTATACCCGGGGCGCTGCTGCGCATGCTGAAGGTACTGCGCACCGCGCGCGGGCAGCACGAGGTGGTGCAGTTTGGCGTGGACGTGGTGGACATTGCCCAACGGGTACTGAAGCAGCAGCGGCCCCGCCAGGCCCAGTACCTGGGCCCCGCCGCAGCCCTGGAAAAGGTGCTCACCGATTCGTCGTACGTGCGCATGCCGGCGCTGGTGGCCAGCCGCGCCGCCTATTTTGCCGTTGGCGGCCCCGACCCCACCCAGGAAAACACCGACGATACCGACGTGTGGGCCCGCCTCTTTGCCCGGTACGGGCTGTACCAGGTGCCTGGGTGCGTGGCCTGCTACACGGTGCATGCCGGGGCGCTCACCACCGGCATGTTCAACGAGCACATCGTGGACCTGCTGCTGCGCATTTTCCACAAGGCCGACCAAACCCACTTGTTGTCTAAGGCCCGGTTGCGCCAGGCCCAGGCCCTGTTTTTCCATCAGTTTATTCTGGCCGGCGCGTACCGCTCGCTGCGCCGCCGCGACTTTGCGTCGGCCCGGCAGGTGCTGAAGCTTTTTCAGCTGCCGGCCTTGCGGCACCTGCCCACGCCGGCCCGCTGGCTGCCGGCACGCCTGGCGTTCGGCTTGCTGGCCTGGGTGCCGCAGTCGGCCAGCCGCCGATTGTAGGACCGCGGGACCGCGGCCGGGCTACGCGGGCTACGCGGGCTGCTGGCCGGCCGTTCGGTTTGGCAAGCCGTTCCCGATGCCAACGCCGGTCTGCTCGCCGTTTTTTGCTGTGCCTTACCCCTCCGCTATGGCTTCCGTTGTGCTCACCGTCGTCACCTGGAACAGCGCCGCGTTTATTACCGCTTGCCTGGGCTCGGTGCTGGCGCAAACGTATGTCGATTTTGAAGTGTGGGTAGTCGACAATGCCTCAACCGACGATACCTGTGCCCAGGTGGCAGCCCTGGCGGCCACCGACCCCCGCGTGCAATTGCACCGCTTGCCCCACAACGCCGGTTTTTGCGGCGGCCACAACTACGCCCTCGACCGCACCGCATCCGAGGCCGTGCTGCTGGTGAACCCCGACGTGGAAATGCACCCCGATTACCTGGCCCGCGCCCTGGCCGCGCTACGCGCCGATGCCCGCATCGGCACCGTGTGCGGGCTGCTGCTGCAAAACAGCGCCCCCGAGCCGCGCATCGACAGCACCGGCCTGGAGGCCCTGCCCGATGGCCGCTTCCGCCTGCGCCACCACGGCCAATTGCTGCGCGACACCCCCCTGGTGGCCGGCCCCGTGGACGGTGCCGATGGCGCGCTGCCCCTCTACCGCCGGGCCTTCATCAACGATTTGCGGGTAGAAGGGCATTTTTTTGACGAGCGGTTTTTTGCCCATAAGGAAGACTGGGACATTGCCTGGCGCGGCCGCCTCTACGGCTGGCGCACCGTGTTCGAGCCCGGCTGCCGGGCCCTGCATACGCGCGATTTTCGACCCGCCAGCCTGCGCACCCGCTTCCGGCTAAGCGGCTCGATAAAGGCTGATGCCGTGAAAAACCAGTGGCTGCTCCTGCTGAAAAACCCGCCCCTGGCCCAGCTGCCGGGCCTGTGGCTGCGCGCCCTGCCGCGGCAGCTCGGCATACTGCTCTACTGCCTGCTGCTGGAGTGGCCCTCGGTGCGGGCCTGCTACTCGGTGTGGCGGCAGTGGGCGGGCATTCGGGCCACCCGCCGCCTGATTCAGGGCCGGGTGGCCCAGCTTGTCCCGCGCCACGGGCCGATGCTGCGGTGCGTGAGAATCCTGAAGCGCTGCCGGGCGGC
>JAYULN010000482.1:0-1522 GCA_043763525.1 Hymenobacter sp. | reverse complement strand
GCCGACCAAATTCCGTTAAACGAACCTAGCTACCGAAACTTCTTCTCCAACTCATGGCCCTCAGCGAACAGGAAGTAGCGCAGCCGTTCTCCGACCTGCGCGGGCCGTTGGCGAAATGGGGAGCCTTCGTGGACGCAACGGTCAATAATCTCTTGGACTCGGTATTCTCCGATACCAACTTCATCCAGATGCGGCCCCAGCACCGATGCAAGGAGGTTGACTCGTACGTCAAGAAGGTGTTGTACCGGAGCAAAAACAACAACTACCTCACCCCTCTAATTGACGTAGAAGACAAAGTGGCGACCCGAGTGGTGCTACTGACGACTGCCAACGTTAAACAAGTGGTTGCCCTGCTTACTAAGTGCGAATATTGGGATAATAAAATTAGCAAAGACACTAACGCGATTAGTTTGGCAAACCCGAACTTGTTCGATTATCAATCCGTTCACGTGGTGGTCTGGCCCAAAGAAAACTTTGAACAAACCGATAACCGCTTCTTGACGTGTGAAATACAAGTCAGGACCTTGTTGCAGCATGCTTACGCCGAAGTGACCCATGACTCGGTGTACAAAGGAGCCCAGCAGAATGATGGGCCCATTAAACGTCAACTCTCCAAATGCATGGCTCTTATGGAAACGACGGATGACATGTTCTGCAACATTTTTGATAAAATATCCCTGACGGCGGATACGGAGGACTATGAATACAAGAAGCTGCTGGCAGCGGCTACAGACGCTTATAACCAGTTAACGGGCCAGCAGGTCAACTACAAAAAGGCTGACCTCTATTTTCTGGATGCGGTGCTTTCCCTCTACCACGAGCGGCCAATTGGTCTCGACCTGTTTGCTCATTACGTGCGGGCAAACAAGGTGGACATTCAACAGGCGCTCACTGGCACTTCGGTGTTGCTGAAAGAGCCGGCAGTGCTCATTCTATTCTGCTACATCGACACGTATGATGATTTTGTCATCCGGCATTGGCCCCTGTCTATGCACATCGTTGATACGATGCGGGAATCCCTGGGCATTTCTGCGGGGGAATACTAATGCCTCTGCTCACCAGGAAAATGCTTGAGGTGATTCCTCCTATAAAAAGGTCATTTTCGTACTTGTTTGGCCGTTTTCCATTCCTGTGCATTAAGTTAGACGTGACTTCTGTACTAAAAATTTAGTCATGGCCAAAGCTATGGCTGGACTAGACGCAATGCCTGTTAGATGAATCTTGAGGTGGTAGCCCTCGCCTGTTCGCTCAGGAATAGGGCGGAAGATGGAAGATTGAGCGGTTAGGTGACGGCCTTCACCGGCAAGTAGGGTTTTCCGGGTTGAAATAGGGCTGGTTGGCGATTACTGCCCCGTGCCATTTGAGGCTCCCGCAGCTAGCCGCTACCTTCGGGAATGAAACACCTTCTTTTCCATACTTTCCTGCTGGCGGGGCTGGCTACCCAGGCGCAGGCTCAAGCCGTCGCATTTGGTGCTGCGGTCACCTACGGCAGCGTCGGCTCGGGTACGAGTGCCGTAGCTGT
>JAYULN010000481.1:0-9734 GCA_043763525.1 Hymenobacter sp. | reverse complement strand
AGGTTACCCCCCAAACAGCCGCGCAAAGAAGCCGCGCTTCTTGGGCTTCTCCTTGATTTTAATCTTAGAGAAAGGAGCCGAAGCCTCGGGTTTATCGGTAGGAGCGTTGAGGCGAATGTTGGGGCGCGGGGCCGCCGGCGTGGGCCGCGCGGCCACAGCCGGCGCGGCCGGGCGCACGCCACCGGGCGCGGCCCCCATCGCCAGCTCCGCCGACTGCTGGCCGGTGGTAATCACGCGCATGGGCCGGCTCTCGTTGTGCAGGCGGTCCACGGCGGTCACGTAGTAGGCGTAGGCCTGGCCGGGCACGGCTGTGGTGTCCACGTAGGTGGCGGGGAAGCCGGGGGCGGGCCGGGGCAGCGCCAGGATGCGGCGCGGGTCGTTGGGGGTGCTGGCCTCGGTGGGCTCGAAGCGGTAGAGGACGTAGTAAGTGGCCGCATCGCCGTCGGCGGCGGGCGGGCCGGACTGCCAGTTCAGGGTCACGTAGTGGCTGAGGCGGCGCAGCGTGAGGTTGGTCACGGGCAGAGGCGGCACGTTGTCTTTCCAGGGCATGGCGGGCACCAGGGCGGGGTAGCGAAACAGGTCCTGCCGCAGCGAATCGGTGGTGTGGAGCGGGTTGGTAAGCACCGATTTGGCCGAGAAGAACACGCTGCCCACCGCCTCGCCGTTGGTGGCGCGGTTGAGGCGAATCTGGCGGGGCAGCTCGCGGGGGTTGCGCCAGGTGGTGTCGGAGCGGGTGCTTTCCAGCATCCGGTAGGTGCCCTGGCCGATGTAGAGGTGGCGGTCGAAGTGGTTCTCGCTCCACCATTTCACCAGCACGGGGTAGGGGCAGAGGCGGAAAGTGGTGCTCCAGTACAGCTGCGGCACCACGTAGTCAATCCAGCCCTTTTCCAGCCACAGCCGCGTATCGGCATACAAATTTGAGTACGACGGCTGCCCGGCGTGGGTGTCGGAGCCCAGCGGCGCATCCTTCGATTTGTTCATCCACACCCCAAAGGGCGAGATGCCGAATTTCACCCAGCGCTTGGCGCTCTGAATGCTGTCGTGCAGGTCGCGGATGAGGATGTTGACGTTCTGCCGCCGCCAGTCGCCCAGCCGGGCCAGGCTGTCGGGGTTGAAATCGCGGAAAGCCGCTTCGTCGTGAAACACCTTGCCGGGGTCGGGGTAGGGGTAGAAATAATCGTCGAAATGCACCGCGTCGAGGTCGTAGCGCCGCACCACGTCCAGAATCACGCGGGTGATGTGGGCACGCACTTCCGGCAGGCCGGGATTATACAGCAGCTGCCCGCCGTAGCGCAAAAACCACTGCGGATGCTGCCGAAACGGGTGAGTAGCGGCCAGCCGGCGCGTCACCGAATCCATGGTGGCCCGGTAGGGGTTGAACCAGGCGTGAAACTCCATGCCGCGCCGGTGCGCCTCGGTGATGAGGAAGGGCAGGGGGTCGTCGCCGTTGGCCGGGGCGCGGCCCTGCACGCCGGTCAGCCACTTGCTCCAGGGCTCCAGGTTTGATTTGTAGAACGCGTCCGACGCGGGCCGGATTTGCACGAACACCGCGTTCAGGCCGGCCCGCTGGCCGGCATCGAGCAGGCGGCGGTAGTCGCGGCGGTACTGCTCGGGGGCCTCGCCGCGCTGGTTGGGCCAGTCGATGTTTTCGACGGTGGCAATCCACATGCCGCGCAGCTCGCGCTTGGGCGGCGGCTGGGCCTCGGCCGAATCGGCCGAGGGCTGGGCCTGGGCCGGAAGTAGGCCACTGAGGCACCTCAGTGACAACAGCAAAAACAGAAACCGGCCAGCGGCGATGAAACGAAGCATCAATAAAGGACAGCAGTACGAATAGAAGCCGCAATTTACGCCACTTGGCCCCGGCCCACCGCCGGGTTTCGGGGTCGGACCCCGGCATGCCGCCCAAAAAGGGCGGGCTTTCAGGCAAAAAGCCCCGATGGCCGGGTTATTTGGGCGGCATGCCGGCCTTTTTGGGCGACGCGCCGGGGTCCGACCCCGACGCGTCGAAGTTATCGCTCGGCACGCCACCCAAAAAGGCCGACGTTTTGCCCAAATAACCCGGCGTGCGGGCTAATGAAGGCGAAACACCGACCTTTTTGGGTGGCGTGCCGGGGTCCGACCCCGGCGTTTTAGGGTCCGACCCCGGCGTAGCAAACTCAGGAGTCCGTTAATTCGGTATCGGTCATGGCTTGGTTGGGGCCGCCTTCGAGGCCGTTGATTTGGCTGGCATCGCCGTAGTCGCCGCGAATGCCGGCCCCGTCGCCCATGTTTTCCTGGGTGCTGGTGGGCGGGTTGCCGGCTTCGGGGGTGCCGGAGGCGTTGTCGTTCGGAGCGGGCTTTGGGGTGGCAGCCTGGTCGGGTCGGGGGTCGGTGGGGTTTTGTTCGGGGCTGGGCATGGGGTCGAAGAAATAAAATTGAAGCATCAAACCGGGGCTTTTGCGGCCGGCAGGATGGTTTACGGCAGCCCGGCACCACGGTTGGGCGCGGCAAATTGCGCGGTGTTCGCCAACTTGCCAGCTACTTCCACTTTATTTTTTCAACTACCCCCGTGCCCGACACCACCACCGACTTCTATCACCAGAAAACCGACGACGAGCTGCGCTTTTTTGTCGAGCACCCCGAGCACTACCAGCCCAGCCTGGTCGAGGCCGCCCGGCGCGAGCTGCGCCGCCGGGGCGTGCCGCAAGCCGTGCCGCTGGCACCCCTGGTGCAGGCCCCTTATCATTACGAGCCCGCCGCCGCTCCGTCGCGCCTGGGCCAGGGCGTGGCCCTGGGCCTTGTGCTGCTCACGCTGGGCGGCGGCACCTACTGGCTGAAACAGCGCAGCGAGGCTTCGGCCCAGGCGGCCCGCACCCAGGCCGAGGCTCGGCAGCACCTGCCCCCGCCCACCCTTACGGAGGTGGCTACCAGCGCCATTCCCAATTATGACGGGGCCGTGGCTGCCGCCGTGGCCGGGCAGCTGCGCCAGGTGCCCGCCGCCGAAAAAACCAATGCCCAGCACCTGCGCCAGTTCCGCGAGTTGGCCAAGCGCTTCTGGGCCGCCGAAACCCAAACCGAGTACCTCACCAACCAGGCCTACGCTGGCAAGGCCGGTTCCAACTTCACCGACCAGGCCCTGGTGGTGCGCGAAACCTGGCACGCCTGGAACCACGCCGCCGTGTACACCTACGAGTTCGGCCCTGCCATGAAGGCCCAGCTTGCCCGCATGGGCGAGGCCGCCAGCAGCCAGCAGCACATCCTCGACGTGATGCCCGGCCTGCTGCCCGGCCAAAAATTCCGCACCGACAACGAGCTAACCGGCCGCGCCGAGGACGTGCAGGACCTCGTGGGCGGCCTGCTGCCCGTGTCGCCCGTGTCGGGCCAGCGCTACGAGCGCACCGTTCTCAAAGCGAAAAGCTTCCGGTAGTTGTTGGTGGTTGTCAGGTACGAGAGCAAAGGTATTGACCGTGTAAGTCGTCATCAGCAACCAATAACAAGCCGCTGACAACGAACAACTGACAACTAAAAATGGAACCGCCCGACCTTACTTCCACCGCTACCCTGGCCGCCCGGCTCTTCGCCCAAAAGCCCGAAGCCGAGCTCCTGTACCTGGCCCAAAATGCGGCCCGCTACCCGCCCGCCGTGGGGGCCGCCGCCGTGGCCGAGCTCAAGCGCCGGGGCCTGCTGCCCGAAGCCCCCGGCCCGGTGGTACCGCCCCCCGCTGCTGCCCCCGAAACGTGGGCCGAGCTGCTGGGCCAGCTGCTGAAGGGCCTGTTCATTCCGTCGCGCCGCTTCTTCGCCATCCCGGTGCTGATTAACCTCAACCTGCTGGTTTTCGGGCTCATGGTGCTCAGCGGCGTGTCGGCCTCCGAGCCCACCGGGCACCAGCTCGTGCAGTGGGGTTCCAACGTGTCGAGCCTCACGCTGCCCGGCCAGCCCTGGCGGCTGCTCAGCTGCCTGTTCGTCCACGCCGGCCTCGCGCACCTGCTCCTGAATATGTTCTCCCTCTGGCTCTTGGGCCTGTTGGTTGAAGACCGGGTGGGCCCGCTGCGCCTGCTGCTGGTGTACCTGGCCAGCGGCGTGGGCGGCGGCCTGGCCAGCCTCTGGTGGCACTCCGACGGCATCAATTCCGTCGGGGCCAGCGGGGCCATTTTCGGCCTCTACGGCTTCCTGCTGACTTTATTGGTGAGCAAAAAGCTGGTACTCGATAAATCGGACCGCCGGGCCATGCTGGGTCTGGTATTGTATCTGGTTTTTAGTAATCTGCTCTCAGGCCTCACGGGTAATATCGACAACGCTGCCCACCTCGGCGGCCTGGCCACCGGCTTGCTCGTGGCCGGCCCCCTGGCCCTGTTAGGGCTGAAAAGCGTAGCACTGGAGGCTGATGAATAAAAATCGTTTGAACGCTGGCTGTAATCCAGCTAAAATTTCATCTTTCATGCCGACAGTCGTTTGTCATGCTGAGGCACGAAGCATCCTACAGCAGTTTCCAAGTTAGTGTACGTGCCCCGGTCCGACGGCGGAGCCGTCCGACCGGTTGTCGTTTGCACCGCCTACGCCAGTCGTGCCGTCATCGTTCCCACGACAACCGGTCCGACGGCGGAGCCGTCCGACCGGGGCACGACACCAATCTGGAAACCGCTCTATCACACCGCCACGATTCGTTCATCGGTGATAGGATGCTTCCTTCGTCAGCATGACGTTCCTGTTGCTCACTGCTCACTGCCCCTCCATGCGCGCCCTCCAACTTGATGCCATCAACCAGCCCGCCGCCGTGCGCGACGTGCCACCTCCCATCCCAGCCGCCGGCGAAATTCTGGTAAAGCTGCACGCGGCCGCCCTCAATCACCGCGACGTTTTCATTCAGCAAGGCCTCTACGCCGGCATCAAACTGCCCTGCACCCTGGGCTCCGACGGGGCCGGCGAAGTAGCGGCGCACGGCGAAAACGTGCCCGCCGATGCGCCCGCCGTGGGCTCCCGCGTCCTTATAAACCCCGGCCTGCGCTGGGGCGACAACCCCCGCGCCCAGGCCCGCGATTTCGTGGTGTTGGGCATGCCCGACCCCGGCACCTTCGCCCAATACATTGCCCTGCCGGCCCGCTACGTGCGCCCGCTGCCCGCCCACCTCAGCTTCGAGCAGGGCGCGGCGCTGCCCCTGGCGGGCCTCACGGCCTATCGGGCGGCCTTCACCCGCGCCCAGGTGCAGCCCGGCGAGCGGGTGCTGGTAACGGGCGTGGGCGGTGGCGTGGCCTTGCTGGCCGCCCAGCTCTGCATAGCGCGCGGGGCCGAAGTCTGGGTTACCTCGGGCTCCGACGATAAGCTGGCCCGCGCCCAGGCCCTGGGAGCCAAAGGCGGCATCAGCTACCACGCCGAAAATTGGGTGAAAACCCTCGTGCAGCAAGCCGGTGGCCCGTTCGATGTGATTATCGACAGCGCCGGTGGGGCCGCGTTCAACGCCCTGCTCGATGCCGCCGCGCCCGGTGGCCGCATCGTCTTCTACGGCGGCACGCTGGGGGCCATTCCGCAGCTGCAACCCGCCAAGGTGTTTTGGAAGCAGCTCAGCATCCTCGGTTCGACCATGGGTACTGAACTGGATTTTGAAGAGATGCTGGCGCTGGTGGTCGAAAAGAAGATTGTGCCGGTGGTAGATGAGGTTTTCCCATTAGCCGAAGGCGAAGCGGCCCTGCGTCGCCTCGAAGCCGGCGCGCAATTTGGCAAAGTGGTGCTGAAAATTGACTGAGCGTCAGCCATCAGAATCAACTGATTTTCAACTAAGCTTTATTTCTTGAAATGAGTCGATAATCTCGATTTTTTGGAATGAAAATGCAGTTTTCAGGGTTGGGATAATAAGCGAGAATAGCTTATTATCCCAACCTGCTTTTGCCATGAAATCAGCTGCTGAATACCTCGAAGCCCATGTGTTTGAAGCCCGCCGCCCGCGCCGCGAATTGCAGCCGGTAGTTGCCTACGATAAGGCGGTGCAAGCCATCGAGCAAGCATTGGTCGATGCTGAAAAGTATAAATATCTGCTGATGCGTGCCTTGCGCCATCACGCCGATGATACGTCGGCCACTGCCGGCTCCAGTGCGCCCGTGCCCTCGTTCTTTGCCGACGCCGCGCCCGTGCTGCCCATGTATCCGGGGCCGGAGCGCATGGCCGCGTAAGTTTGAAAGCCTGAACGGTCCGGTCTGACCGCTGTAGGCGGTCTGACCGGTTGTCGTTGCTACGTCATCGTTATTACTTCAACCGGTCAGACCGCCTACAGCGGTCAGACCGGAGCAACGGCTTCGTTTTGGGTAAGGCGCTTGTGTGTTGGGGCTTTTTATGCCCGCCTAGCCAGTTCCGCCGCCAGCTCCGCCGCCAGCTCCGCCGCCTGCTGCCGCAATTCCGGCACGGCCGTCGACTCAAAATAAGCCGGTCGCCGGCTTGGTCCGAGCGTGAACAGGGCCGCCGCTACCGTGCCATCGGCCCCGAGCAACGCGCCCTGGGCATCGGTGAGTATGCCCAGCCGCAGCGGGTCGGGGGTAAGGTGGCCCGCTTCGTGCAGGCTCACTACCAGCGGGTCGGCAATGCGGCCGTAGTCGAGCAGCGGGCCGGCGCAGCACACCACGTGGTGGGCCGTGTGCCAGCACCCGGCCGTGCCGTGGGGCCGCACCCGCACCCGCAACTGGTTGCCGTGAGGCACTATTTCGCGCACCGTGCCCACGTGCAGCTGCACCAGCCCGGCCGCTGTGAGGGCGGCCACGGCCTCGGCATTTTGGGGCGGGCTGCGGTGGCGCGTCACGGCCCACAGGCCGGCCAGGTGCTGCAAAAACCGGCGCTGCTCGGCCAGCGGCCACGCGGCCCAGGTACGGCCCAGGTCCGGCCGCAGCGAGTCGAGCACTGCCCGCCAATCAATGCCTTGGGCCGCCGCCGTCCGCAGGTGCCACTTGAACACTTTAACCACGCCTGTAACCGTGGTTTCGGGGGCCAGCTCAGCATAAAAACTCGGATACGGGGCCATGACGGGGCCGTGCGCGGCGGGCCAGCGCCCGTGCCGGGCCACCACGTCGATGGGCGCGCGGTGGCCATCCTGGCGCAGGGCCAGCAGCACGTCCACCGCCGTCAGGCCCGAGCCGATGAGCAGCACCTGCTCGTCGGGGCCGATGCGGCGCAGGTTGCCGGTCACCCACGGGTCGGCGTGGTAGCCGGGGTGCTGGAGGTAGCGCAAATCGGGCCCGGTAGGCGGCGGGGGCGGAAAATTGCCCAGCGCCAGCACCACGTAATCACTGCGGATTTCGGTGCCGTCGGCCAGCTGCACGGCCCGGCGGCCGTCGGGCAGGAGCGGGGCGGCCACGGCGGTAGTGGCGTGCCACTGCACGCTGGGCTGCCCGGCGGCGGGGGCCAGGGCGGTCATCAGCTCGTGGTGCAGGTAGCGGCCGTAGGCCGAGCGGGGCGCGAATTCGGGCACACCGGCCGCACTTTCGGGCTGGCCCGCCAGCCACGCAGCAAAATGGTTGGGTTTTTCGGGGTACAAGCTCAGCACGCCGGGGCGCACGTTGAGCAGGTATTCGGGCCGCCGGGCGGTGTAGGCCAGGCCCGGCCCCGGTACTTCGCGCGGCTCGATGAGATGAATTTCAGCCTGTGCCAGCCGGGCCTGTCGCCGAAGCTGCAACACCAGCGCCGTGCCCGCGAAGCCGCCGCCCACAACGGTAATAACGGGATGGGCAGATTTTGTCACGAGCAAAAAGGGGAGTGGGTGGGCGTTAGGGCCTCAAACGCGCCGCCGCGTTGGAGGTTGGAGCAACAGAGATTCCAGAGTGGCAACCAGTGGCTGCCGGGCTGGGTTTGCACCACCCAAGCTCGTGCAAGCTAAATATTCCGACTTAGAAATACTTGCCCGGCACCAGGTAATGCTGCACGTAGTCGGCAATGCCGTCTTCGAGGTGCGTGAAGGGCAGGTCGTAGCCAATGCTTTTGAGCTTGTGCATATCGGCCTGGGTGAAGTACTGGTACTTGTCGCGAATGTCCTCCGGCGTGTCTTTAAACCGGATATCGGCGGTGCGGCCCAGGGCCTTAAACGTGTTCAGGGCGAGGTCGAGGAAGGTGCGGGCCTGGCCGCTGCCCAGGTTGTAAATGCCCGAATCTTTGCGGTGATTCAGCAGGAAGAAACACACTTCCACCACATCCTTCACGTACACGAAATCGCGCATTTGCCCGCCGTCGGTATAGTCGGGGTTGTGCGATTTGAACAGCGTCATCGAGCCCGTTTGCTGAATTTGCTGGAAGGCGTGAAATATCACCGAAGCCATGCGGCTTTTATGGTATTCGTTGGGGCCGTACACGTTGAAAAACTTCAAGCCGGCCCAGAAATACGGGGTTGATGCCTGCTGCAAAGCCCAGTTGTCGAAGTCGTTTTTCGATTCGCCGTAGGGGTTCAGCGGGCGGTAGAGCGGGAATAGGGCTTCATCGGTATCGGTATAGCCGAGGGTGCCGTCGCCGTAGGTCGCGGCCGACGAGGCGTACACCAGCGGCAGCTGGTACTTGCAGCAGGCCAGCCACATCTGTTTTGAGTAGTTCAGGTTCAGCAGGTCGAACACGGCCGGGTCCATCTCGGTGGTATCGGTGCGTGCCCCGAGGTGGAAAATGAATTCCACCTGCTCGTGATTGGCATCGAGCCATTCGAAAAACACTTCGCGGTCCACATACTCGCGCAACGTCTTGCCTTCGATGTTGGGCAGCTTCTTTTCGATGGAAAAATTATCCACCGCAACGATGTCGTTGAAGTTGGCGGCGTTGAGGCGGGACACAAGGCAGCTGGCAATGAAGCCGGCCGCGCCGGTTACTACTATCATGGGAAGCGGGTTTTGAGACGGCGCAAAGGTAAACCGGCGGGCCGGGCCACAGGCCGGCGCACCTACCTTTGCCCCATGCGTTTTCTGTTTCTGCTTGTACCCGTTGCCCTGCTGCTGGGTTGCCAGCCCCAATCAAAAGAAGGAGCTACCGTGCTGGTTCACGACGACTTAGGCCGGGCCCTCACCCTGCCCGCTCACCCGCGCCGCGTACTGGCCCTTGCCCCCAGCATGACCGAAATGCTGTACGCCGTGGCCGATACCGCCACCATCATCGCCCGCACGCCGCCCGATAATTACCCCGCCGCCGTGTACCGCAAGCCCGTTGTGAACAGCTACCCGCTGGATATGGAAAAATTGGTTCTGCTGCACCCCGACGTGGTTTTCACCGTCGAAGGCATCACTTCTGTTGATGATGCGCAGCGGCTCCAGGAGCTGGGTATTCCGGTGTATTTCCAGCGCTACCGCCGCGTGGAGGATATTTTCAAGGGCATTGATGAGGTAGGCCGCCTGCTGGGCCGCCAGCCACAGGCGAAGCATCTGACGGACTCGCTCCGGCAGCGCATGCACGCGCTAACGCCGGGGTGCGGCACGGGGCTTGAACAGGTGCTGGCCATTACCTGGCAGGACCCTATTTATTGTTATGGGCAGAACACGTTGTTCACGGATGAAATTCGCTTGGCTGGGGCCGAAAATGCCATTCAGGATACTTTTCCGCAGCCCTACCCGGCCCTCACCCGCGAGTACATTCTCAAGCTAAATCCCGACATCCTGCTCGGCGGCAGCTTCGAGAAGCTGGACAGCACCTTCTTCAAAAACTACCCTGAGCTGCGCCGCATCAAAGCCTATCAGAACCGCCGCGTGTACCCAATCACCGGTAACCTACTGGAACGGCCGGGTCCCCGCGTTCTGGAAGCAGTACTG